>CASEQO010000025.1 GCA_949290035.1 uncultured Mycoplasmataceae bacterium | reverse complement strand
TTAAATAAAAACTTATCCGTTGAAAAAAATCCTAATTCTATTACCATAATTAACAGGCAAATTAATGCCGTTGACAAGCAGATTGATGCTTTAGTGTACAAGTTATATAATTTGAGCGATGAGGAAATAAAGATTATTGAGGGGGATTAAATATTAAAATGTATTATAGTTGGTTGCTAATTTTTATATTTTTTGATATCAAAGAAACCTAAAAAAGTATTTGACTTTTTATTATTATTGATTAATATGTTTTATATGGAGAATAAAGTCATTACTTTTAAATTACAAGGAAATAATATCAATCTTAATGATATGAAACCAGAAGATGCTATTTCTGTTATTAATGATTTTGTAAGAGCAATAAAAAAAATTGATAAAAATTTTAAACTTAATAATATAAAATCTGGTTCTTTAGCAATCTCTTTGGATATGGACGAATTTATAGAAAATAGTAATAGAAAGTCTGAAAATTGGATTCAAAAAATTAAAGATATTTTAAATACTAAATTCTTCCCTAATGAAAAGTATGGTATAGATAAAATAGATATAGAGGAAAATGATGTATTACTTTACTCTATAGAAAATAATTATATATATGATGATGTTGTATATAATTATTCAGGTTACTTCATTGGTAATATTACAGATATTGGAGGTAAAATTCCAAATATAAATATTCATATTGTAATAAATAATCAATCTATAAAATTTCCAATTAAAGACAAAGCAACAGCAAAAAATTGGAGTTCTCATTTATATGAAGATGTTAAAATTTACGCTAAAGTGAAAAAAAATATTAATGGTATCATTATTGAAGGAACAGAAATATTTAAATTGGAAGCTATTGAAAGTAATGATGATAATAAAGTTTATAAAGAATTTCAAGAACTAATTAAAGAAATAGATTTCAGTAATTTGACAGAAAGAATTTTAGATATGAGGCATAAAGATGAATGATAAAATTTGTTGCTTATTAGATACATGTGCATTATCTTTTTTATTAGAAGAAGAAAGTAAATTAAATGAAAGTGAAAAAGAATGGTATAATAGCTTTGAACTCATAAAAAATAAAATAGATATGTTTGTAATATCCTCATTAGTTATGCATGAATTATCATTAAATATGAATATACCTGAATCTAAAGACAATAATTTAATATTAAAAAAGATTTTTAACTATTTTAAGTCTTTTTTTGGTATTAATAAAATTGAAATCATAGACCTCAATGAAGACTCTATTGCAGAATATAGAAATTTATATAAAAGCATTAATTTTTTAATAGAATGTCAATGTGATAATAAAAAAGATACTTGTAAATCTAAAAAGTATAAACATAAAATAGATGCTTTAATAGTAGCTCAGGCGTCTGCATATGCTAATAATATCTATAATAATGATAAATATTCGGAATTTTGGTTATTAACAGAAGATAAAAACATGAAAAATTATAAAGCAGATAATTTAAAAATTTATTCTTTTAAGGATGCAAAAATTTCTCTTGGAATTGAAGATGTCCTTCCATTGTAAACAATATTTTTTATAATTTAATTTTTATATATACTTTTCTTGATGCATTAAATATTGAAAATAGTAAAATTACTATTAGATAATCATGTATGCCTAATAAAAGATTACTGTAATTTTTATAAATTAGAAATGTAATTGAAAAAGATATAATTAGTTCAAATAATACAGATATTCCATCAACAAGATATATAATAAAAGTATATTTTTTTTCTTTTTTATATTGGAATAAATCATATTTTAAATATTTTTCTAAATTTTTAATAGTAGTTTTATATTGATAAATTTTTATAATAGTATTTATAACAAATAAATTAAATTGAATTGTATATAGTAGAAAAATAACTGATATTGTTGTAATAATATATAGATTAAAAAACATAGAATTATTTTTATTTAAAAATATTGTTATTATAGTAGTTGCCAATGCTCCAAATATAGTAAAAAATAATCCTAGATATTTATATAAATTTGAAGATTCTTCTTTTTCTTTTTTATAATTTATATTTAAAATATCTTTTATTTTTTCGGTACTTAATTCAGTTAGCTCTAATATTTTTAATTCTGGTAAAGGAAATTTGTACTTGTTAAATTTTGTAGCTATAATTAGGAATATTGCAGATAGTATAAATATTAAAATGTTATAAATCATACAATTATTATATAGAATTTATAGTTTATATCAACTATTTACATTTTTATACATAATCAGGTATCATTTTAAAACATAATTTTTGCCTAATATGCGATAATGAACCGCTAAATTATTACTACTTTTATTAAAAAAATTCCTCCTTATAGGCTTATTATTTAAAAAAATTTGTTTAACTATATAGGG
>CASEQO010000024.1 GCA_949290035.1 uncultured Mycoplasmataceae bacterium | reverse complement strand
ATGAAAATAAAGAATTCATAGATAAAATGAATTCTAAAGACAAGAAATAATAAATTAAAAATATAGCTAGTAAAATAGCTATATTTTATTTATCATTGATAAAAACTAATTTATTGATAAAAGTTAAATAGACTAACAAATTAAATTATGGAGATTTTAAATAATAATATAAAAATTAAGATAAGAATCATAAAAAATAATAATAACAATTTATCATTTTATCATGTTTATCTAGCAAGATTATTTAGCTTTTAAAATAAATACTTTATCATTAAATATACTCAATTGTATTATTAAATGTATTTAATCTAATTCTCGAACCTATTTTTAATATGTTCATCGGATGACAATGTGAACAATCAAATTTCATTAAAACTGGTATTTTTCTATCTAAAAATTTTAAAAATAAAGATTCATATGTTTCATTAGAATTTTTAGGATCAAAACCTTCAATTTTTCCAATTATTACACCTGAAATTTTATCTAATATTTTAGAATTTTTTAAAAAAGCAAAATTTCTTTCACATTCATCAATAGATTTTAATGAATCTTCTATAAATAGGATATCCCCTTCTTTTATTTTAGGCATAAATTCAGTATTATAAATAGAAACTATTGTGTTTAAATTACCTCCTATTAATCTTCCTTCAATTATGCTATTATTTATAGATTCTAGTTTATTTGAATATAATTTTTTTTCAGTTTTGCCATTATATTTTGATCAATCAATTTTTTCATCTGTTCAAAAATCTGGATTAATTATATTTTTTTTATCACCTATAACGAAATCTTTTATTTGTTTAATATTTCAATTTTTGATGTATTCTTGTTCATCTATAGAAGGCAATAATGCTGGGCCATAATAAACAGGTAATTTTGTTTTATTATATATAGCTAATAATATAGATGTTGTATCTGAAAATCCTATTACTTTAGTCTTATTTTTCTTTATTAAGTTATAATCTATATAACTTAAAATAGAACTACTATTATAACCTCCTATCATTGACATAAGTATTTTATTATTTTTTGCTAAATTATTAAATTCATCTCCTCTTTGTTTTGCTGATGCTGTAGTATATCCTATAGATTTATTTCATAAACATCCTAAATTAATATTAAATCCATTTTCTTCTAATATTTTTACAGCTTTTAAAACTCTGTCTTGATATTTATATCCTAGGTCTGATGATGAAGAAAAAATACCTATATCAATTTTCTTTTTATTTATATTACTAAAATCTATAATTTGTTTTTCTAGTAAATTGTAATTAAATATAATTTTTTTATTTAAAGAAATACATAAGTCTTTTTTTGCAAAATATCTAATCATATCTGAAACAGCATTTGATGCTGAAAACATATTTATGGGACCAAAAGATGGTGATTGATATGACTTATTATGTTCTTTAATATAATTAGAATTTCTTTTTTTTGTTTTTATAGTGCTTATAAATTTCTCATATAAAAAATTTTTTGAGTCTATTGTAGGACCAAATATAGCAAAATCATTTAAATATCCAACAGTAGTGTATGGAATATTAATGTCTGTTAATATATTGTACGCATCTATAGCTATACTTGGGGGGGAATCAGCTGAAACAAAACAAAAATCTATTTTCTTTTCTTTGCTGTGCTTTAATATAATATCTTTAGTTTTGATAGAAAAATTTTGATTTATTAGTGAAATTTTTATATTTGAATCAAAATTTAATAATTTATTTTTTAATACTAAGATTTTATTTTTTCCTATATCTGATTTATCAAATAAAAATTGTCTTGTTAAATTTGATAATTCAACATTATCATTATCACATATAATGAAATTTTTAAAACCCATTCTAGATAATAGTAATAATATATTATTGCCTATGCCACCAGCACCTATTATTAATATTCTCTTTTTATCTATTATTTTTTTTGTAAAATCTTCAATTTCAAAATACATATCAAAAAATAAATCATGTCTATCAAATTGAACATTTTTATTTTTTTCTTTTATGTTAAATTCAATTAGATTTTTATTTTCAAATTTTTGAATTAAATTTTTAATTTTTTTTAAATCAATATTTAATTCATTTTTTATATCAATTATTGAATTATTTCCGTCCATTAAATTGAAGATTTTAAATTCCTCATCATTAAGAATTATTGAAAAATTTCTTTTGGAACTAACTAAAAAAGACAACTCATAAGAATTATCTTTTTTGGCACATTCCATCAATCGACAATATCTTTTTAATGATGGTTTACTTAATTCATATTTCATATAAATTAATTTAAAGTTAAATTAAATCAACTAATTGGCATAAATTCTCCTTTATATTTATATACACTAATATTATATATACAAAAATTAAAAATGTCAATCTTTTTAAAATTATTAAAACAAAATTTATAAAATAAATATTAAGTAATTTATTAGAATTAAAATAATTATTTTAAATTTACATCACTTCAAAAAAAGATATCTTTTATAAACAATTATTAATTTTTTGTAAAATGTATATTTTTATACAAAAAAATACTTTTTAATAAAAATTTTGTATATTTTTGTACAATTATTAATACATTTTATTAAAAAGGGATATGATGCCATTAAATTTACAAAATTTTATACAAACACCTACTAAAGAAACTATTATTAATAAAATAAGAGATAACTTTTATAGTTTAAGAAAGTCAAAAAAACTTTCAAGAGAAAAGTTATCTAAGATATCAGGAGTTGATATAGGAGTTATTAGGCGTTTTGAAGAAAACAAAAATATTTCTTTAAAAAACCTAATAAGTCTTGCAGTTGCATTAGACGTATCTAATACTTTAGTTGATATTTTTAAGATTGAAGAAGAGATAAAAATTTATGAATAAATTTTCTTTTATAAATGAACTAGTAGTCTTTTTTAATGGAAATGAAGTTGGAAAATTAAAATTACAAAATAACACCATTTATTTTCAATATCATAGAGATTGAATAAA
Source organism: uncultured Mycoplasmataceae bacterium (assembly GCA_949290035.1). Lineage (GTDB taxonomy): Bacteria > Bacillota_I > Bacilli_A > Mycoplasmatales > Mycoplasmoidaceae > CAMREV01. The sequence continues at coordinate 3,376 of CASEQO010000024.1, read as the reverse complement.
AAATGGATTTTCAATTTCTCCTTTTAAAATCCTATTAAATGAAAAAATTTTAAATTTGAACAAAATGATATACCTATTTTAGGAGTTTTTTAGATTGCCTTCCAGATGAGTGAGGTATTAGATTAAATATTATAAAATGTGCTAAGCACAATATAAATTATGAAAAACTAAATATTTTAGAAAAATTATCCCTAACTGATTCTACAGGTTTAGGAGGATTAACTTTTAAACCTAAAAATAAGATTGATAAAAAAACAAAAGCAAATTTGGATAATATTGTTAATGATGTAATGGAAAATTACTATAATATTTCTAATTTAAAATTGATAGATGAAATCTATCATAAAGCAAATTCATCTGGTGGAGCAAGACCTAAAATTCATTTTAAAGATAACGATAATTCTAATTGAATTATGAAACTTCCAACTAGTAAAGAAAAAGCAAATGTTGGAGAAAAGGAATATAAAGCAAATAAACTAGCACAAAAATGTGGAATAGATATAAATGAATGTAAATTGATAAAACTTAAATCAGGAATTAAATTATTCGCATCAAAAAGATTTGACATTAATGGATCAATTAAAAAGCACACAATAACGATAGCTGGACTACTAGATATAGATTTTAAAGCTACAGTTATTGATTATTCAACTATTTTTGAAATTATAGATTTAATTAGCGTTGATAAAGAAAAAGACTTTTATGATTTCTTTGCAAGAATGGTATTTAATTATAAATTTGGGAATTGTGACGATCATACTAAAAATACATCATTTATTTATGATGATAATTTAATGGGATATAAATTATCACCTGCTTATGACATAACTAAAACACCAGAACTTAAGTACCATAGTTTACTATGTAATGAAAAAGAAGATTCCAAACAATAATGATTTTTTATACATTGCTAAAAAATTTAATTTAAATATTAATATGTAAAAATATTATTAGTGAGATAGAGAAAAATATAACTAAATTTTCATAAAATAAAAATGTGTAAATTTACACAAAAATATTAATAAAAATGTGTAAAAAAACACATTTTTATTTTACAATATAAATATGAAAAGAAATATATATAAAGAATTAATTGAATGAAAAAATAAAAAGAAACATAAACCATTGTTAATTTTAGGTCAAAGACAAATAGGTAAGACATATATAATTAAAAAATTTGCAAGTTGAGAATATAAGAATTTTATATATGTAAATTTTTTTGATGATAAAGAAATTATTAATGTATTTAGATCATATAAAGGATCAGAGCATCTTGTAAAAATGATTTTTGATTATTATGAAAAGAATATTGATGATCTAGAAAATACATTAATAATTCTTGATGAGATACAAGAATGCAATGAAGCTATCTTATCTTTAAAAGCTTTAAATGAATCATCTCTAAATATAAATATTGTTGCTACAGGAAGTTATCTTGGATATAACATTGCAACTTCTAAAATAACTTTTCCTATTGGACAAGTAGAAATTATAAAAATGAAACAAATTATGTTTGATGAATTTGTTGTAGCTTTGGGCAAAGAAAATATGCTATATGATATTGTTAATTCAATTCAAAATAATAAAGAATTTAATATTATTTATCACAATAAAATGATTGAATTATTTAATGAGTATTTAAGAATAGGTGGTTTTCCAGAAGTTGTAAAAACTTACATTGAAAATAATAATTCAGTAAATAAGGCTTTAGAAGCACTAAAATCAATAAGATACAGATATGAAAATGATTTAGATAAGTATTCTTCTCTATTCATAAACAAAACTTATTTAAGGTTAATTTATAAATCAATAGATAAATTTCTAAATAGAGAAAATAAAAAATATATATTTAGTGAAATAGACAAAAATAAAAGATATAGAGATGTAGAAAAATTTTTATTTTGACTTGATGATAGTAATTTAGTGATAAAAATAAATAATTTAAAGAAAGTAAAATCACCATTAAATTTACAAGAAATAGATAATTATTTTAAATTGTTTTATAATGATTTAGGTTTTTTAAATTTGTCTTTTACAAATGTTTATGATCAAAATATAAAAGGAGCACTAGCGGAAAATTTTGTAGTAATTCATTTAAAAGATATGTTTGATAAAATATATTTTTATAATTTTGTTAATAACGGTAAAAAATATGAAGTTGATTTTGTGATTGAAAAGCAAAAACCTTTCATATTAGAAGTTAAAAATTCAACAAGTTATAAATTAAAAAGTCTTTTGAGTGCTAATAATGACGTTGAGAAAATAGTTCTATCATTAAATCCGTATTATAAAACTGATAACTATATAAATATTCCAATATATTTAGCTTATACTTTAGATAAATTAATTTAGTGTTTATGTATCATTGATAATACAACACTTATAACAATACCTAAACAAAAAACTAATATTACTGAAAATCATTTTTTGCTAGATAAATTTTTATTATGAATAAATTCTGGAACAAGATCAAATATAGACACAAATAGTACACTACTTCCTGATATTGCAAATAATATAGGCATTAATCAATAAGCGATATCTTCAATTTTATAAAAAGCAAATGCACCTATTATCATGAATATGATAATAACTATTTGTGATAAAGCAGTTATTAAAAGAGATTTTATTTTTGATTTAGTTATTTCATAAGATTTATAAAATAAGATAAATGATTCAGGGATCATATGTAAAATAGAAATTAATATTAATCCTAAATGATTAAAACTCATAATTTCACTAGATGAATTATATATTAGCAACCCAAGAGATATTCCTGCAATAATCTTATGCCCCATTAGTGAAGATAAAATCATTCAAAATGAATTTTTATTTTCTATATCACTAATGTTATATAAAATATCACTATGATTATGATGATTATGATCGTGATGGATTTCTTTTTTAGATTTTATTATTACTATATATCTAAGTAATACAGTTAACATCAAACCTATAATAACCCCTAATGTAATAACAACTATAATTAATCATTCATCATGAGTGTGTTCATGCATATGATCATAACCTTCTCTAATTAGCCCAAAAGTAGACATGATAATCATTAAACCAGTAATAAAAGAATAAACATAAATTGAAAAATTTTTATTTACTTTATTTATAAAAAAAGAAAAAATAAAACAAAATAGTAGAGGTGAAAACAAAACTAGACTGCCAATTATTAAAGAGTTAAGAGTTATTATAATTTCATTAGACATATTAAAACCATATTACTTATATTATAAGTTATTTATAATTTTTATAAATAATAATTTCAACTTCTTAATCTTTTTTTTGTTAAATTTTAATTAAAATTATATTAATTTGGTATAAATATTAAATAATTTCACAATTTTAGACGATAAATTTTTTTTTT
>CASEQO010000023.1 GCA_949290035.1 uncultured Mycoplasmataceae bacterium | reverse complement strand
TACCTACTAGCATTTTATAATTCTTTTCATTTTTAATATTTATTTGAATATATTACTCAAATTCTTTTAATTATAAATTTTAATTAAAAAATGTAGGTTTATTTAAAAGTGTTATTTGAATGTGCTAAATTTTAAACAAAATGTCCCTATAATTAGCCTAAAAAATTAATCATTTATTTTAATATTAGTTGATATAACTTCTTTTATATCACTTATATAAGTTTTATTATATAAATCTTTATTTTGACATATTGTAAAATCATCTATTATAAAAGTATTATATCCATATGATACACTATCCTTTGCTGATTCTAAAACACAAATTTCTTTTATAAGTCCACAAACATAAACATTTTTTATATTGTTTTCTTTTAAATATTGATCTAATTTAGATTTATTTTTTTTGTTTTTAATAAAACAAGAATATGATTCTTTTTTCTTTCTTGTCCCTTTTTTTATTTCATAATCTTTTTTTATGTCTATTAGTGCATCCATATAATTTGCACCAAAAGTATTTTTAACACAATGATGTGGTCAATATTGAAATGATATATGATTAAATGGGTGTCAATCTTTTGAAAAAATAATTTTTCATTTATCTCTATCAAGTTGATTTATAAAGTCTCTAATTTTTTCTGACATTTTAATTGATCCAAGATTTTGTATTTTTCCAAAATCATTAAAATCATTTTGCATATCTACTACTATTAATGCATTCATATTTTTTATCTCTTATTTGAAAAATCTATAACATATTCAATATTTTTCTTTTTATTTAATAAATAAGATAAACCGTAATTTATTAATGGGATACTAATAAATAATGCAATAGCTAAAAAGAAAAATATTGTTCCAACATAACCTTGTGTTTGATAATTATTAGTATAAAATAATCCTCAACCATATGTCATATTTGTTTCTACAAAAGGTCTTGTTAAAAATTGATAAAAGAATTGATATCCAAACACTAATAATATTCCTATTATAGATATTGGTCCTAAAACAAATAATAATTTAGACTTAGTTGTTTGTACTTTTTTAGTAAATCTATTTATTAATGCACCTAGTACAAGCATTCCATAAATGAAAAAGAAAAATAAAGTAGGAAAATTACTTATCCCATCTAAAAATGCATCAGTACCATTTTTAGATACTACTATTGATGGAATCATAAATGCTAAATATCATATCAAAGTAATAGTAAATAGTAATATTAAACCAGGTCTAAGTCCATCTTTATCTTTTAATGGAATTCTATTTGAAATAGATTCAAAAAATCTATAACAAAAAATTACTTTTTCATCTATTAAAGAATTACATGATCTGATTGTAGATGCAGAAAATGAATTAACAACTCCAGATATTGAAATTAATATAAATACTTTAATAATAACTGTTAGAACATTTCTTGACTGTTGATTAAAATATTTATTTACATATTCTGTATTTCCACTAAATAACGCTAAAGCATTACCTTGCATTAATAATATTTGACTTATAGTGATTAATAAATAAAATATAGAACATAATAACATTCCAATTACTATTGATAAAGATACATTTTTTTCAGGTTTTTTTATATCTAAAGCTAAATTACCAACATTTGTAAATGAATCGAATGCAAATAATATTGAAGGTAAACAAGAAATAATTAAAGAAAATGATGGTGAACTTGAATAAGATATATTATTAGTGTTTGCAATATTTTCAGCATTTTCATTACTAAATATACCTATTGCACCTTCTATAGAAGCTATAACAATACCTAAAATAATTATGAATATTATAGGAATAAATTTTAATATAGTTGTAGCACTTGAAAATATCCCAGATATTTTTAAAGAAAAGTAATTAAATATTATAAAGAAAAACATTAATCCTAACGTTAATAACGCAATATATCCAAAATGTAAGTTTTCTATAGTACCTGGAAACAATTGAAAAATTGTTTCAGACATATACATAGATAAAATAACTTCCATTAAAGAAAGATAAAATATCGGAAATATAACTTTTATAAAATATCCTATTTTTTTACCTAATAATTTTTCAGCTCATCCTGAAATACCTGATCTAGAATGTTGTGATGATCCTATTTCTGCAAAACAATATGCAGTAGAAAATGCAATGACAGCACCCAAAATTCATGATATTAATATTCCAATTGAATTATATTCATTTGTTTTAAATACGCCATCGTTTTTTAGAAAAATTCCTACACCTACAACAGAACCTACAAGCATACATAGAGATGTAAATAACCCAATTTTTTTAGTTGTCTCATTGCTTATAGACATATAATACCCTTTACTTAATTTAGAAAATACATTTATTAAAATTTTACTTAATATTAATAAAAATTACATAAAAATATTATTTTAATAAAAAAAATATCTCAATAAGAGATATTTTTTAAAATTATAAATTTGCTATTTTCTTAACATCATTTGCAATCATTAATTCTTCATCTGTTTTAATAACAAATATATTTTTTGAATGCTTACAAATATGTTTACTTATTTTTAAATAATCTTCATTTTTTTGTTTATTTAATTCACTATCTATATGGTAATTTCCTACTTTTAATGAATTAATTATTTTTTCTCTAATTATAGATACATTTTCACCAATTCCACCGCAGAATACCAATGCATCTACTTTGTTATCCAAATCATTTGTATATCTTACAATATAATCTACAACTCTTTTAGCAAATAAATCTAATGTAAATTCATATTCATTACCTGGTTGTGATCTAGAAGTTATATCTCTAAAATCTGAATAACCACATAATCCTTTTACTCCAGATTCATAATTTAATATTTTATCTATTTCAGATGCATCAATATTTAATTTATTAGATATATATTTAAATATAGAAGGATCTATATCTCCAGATCTTGTACCCATAATTAATCCTTCAAGTGGTGTAAATCCCATTGAAGTATTAAATGATTTTGAATCCTTAATAGCACATATACTTGCACCATTTCCTAGATGACATACTATTAAATTTAAATTATCTTTATTTAATATAGATTTAGATTTTTCTAAGATATATCTATATGAAGTACCATGAGCTCCATATCTCTTTACTTTTAATTCTTCTCTTCATTGTTTTGGTATAGCATATGTTGAATTAATAGATGGAACAGAAGTATGAAACGCTGAGTCAAATACACCTACATTAACTGAATTAGGTAATTTATTTTTGATTATTTTAATAATATCTAATTCAGGCTTGTTATGTAAAGGAGCTAATTCAATATTCTTTTCAATTATATTTTCAACTTCTTCATCTACTATAACTGATTGCGAAATATCATCTGCACCTTGTACAACTCTATGACCTACTCCTTTTATATCTTCAATAGAATCAATTATTTTACATTCAACTAATTTATTTAATAAGAACTCAACTGCTACATCGTGATTTGGAAAGTCTGTTTCAAGTTCAATTTCATTTTCACTATTCGTATTTAAATCTAAATAAGTTAATTTAAATCTTCCATCAACAAATATTCTTTCACATAAACCTTGACATAAAGATATCATTGATGTGGAGTCATAAACTTTAAATTTTATAGAACTTGATCCACCATTTATTACTAAAATTTTACTCATAATTATCCTTTTTTAATATTTGTTATTTCTAAAGTATTTTTTGGTTTTACAAAAGAATTACTTTTAATATCTTTTGTTAACTTTGACATTGCACCAATTATTGAATTTTTACCTATTTTAATTGGGGCAACTATTGTTGAATTACAACCAATTTTAACATTATCTTCTATAATAGTTTTTTGAATTTGCTTAAAATCATAATTAGCAATACATGTTCCAAATCCAAAACTAACTTCATTTCCTATTGATGCATCACCAATAAAGTTCTTGTGACCAAATGAACATTTATTACCTATTGTAGAATTTTTTATCTCAACTCCAGGTCCAATTGTTGAATTATCTCCTATAATAGAATTGTTTCTAATTATAGAATGTGAGCCAATAAATACATTATTTCCTATTATTGAATTATCTTTTATAATTGTTCCTGTTTGTATAGTGACATTATCCCCTATTTCTGAATCAATTATTACTACACTAGGATATATTGTACAATTATTTCCTATTTTACTATTCTTTGAAATATAGCAAGTTTTTTTGGCTAAAAAATTAATATTTTTCATAATTATTTATCTCTTACTTTTAAACTATTTTTAGCAAAGAAATCTAGTATATCATCAAAAGCACTTTCATTATTAATTGAATTTAATTCAAATGATAATGTATAACTTATTTGTTCATCTTTTTGATATTCTGAAATTATTTCATAATTTACAAAATAATTTTGAGAATTTAATATATCATAAATATCATTTAGATTAGTATTAACACTTACATCAAAAGTAATTTCTTTTGTTATTTTCTGATTATTTGAAGGCATATTTACTAATTTATATTTATTAATATCATCATATAAATCATCAATGCATATTTCTGCAACATATATTGAATTATTATTAATTTTATATTGTTTTAATAATTCAGGATTTAATCTAGTTATATACCCAACAATTTTATTTCTACTTTTAATAATTAATGAATCGTTTTTACAACCGTAATCTTGATTAAATCCAATATCAAAATTAATATATTTATTTAAAATAGATACTATATTTAATAAGATATTTTTTATGTAGAAAATATCATTTTTAATATATGAATTATTTAATTTATTTTCATATATATTATTTGGAACTGATAATATTAAATGTCTTTTATTTAATCCATCATAATAAATGTTTTGAAATTCAAATATAGATTCTAGATTATTATTCATTCTTGAATTATATGAATATGTATCTAAAACTCCATTTAATAATGACAATCTCATAAATTCTCTATCATTAGACAATGGGTTGCTTATTGCAATAGGATTTTCATAATTAAAGTAGTTATACTTTAATTCATCTTTTGAACATAAGTTATAAGTTTTTATTTGATAAAATCCATTTGATAATAAATATTTTTTTACATCTTCTATTTTTTTAATATCAAATTCATTTTTAAAAGTTAAACATGATGAATCTATTGGTGCTGGATGTATATTTGACACACCATACACTTTTAATACATCTTCTATAATATCAACATCATTTTCAACATCAGTTCTATTAAATGGTGGTGTATATTTTTTACCTGTTTTTTTATATCCCATATTTAATAAAACTTGATTTATATCTGATTCTTTTAAATTAGTATTTAAAAGACTATTAACTTTTTTAAAATCAAATTCAATTTCATTAGGTTTTTTATCTTCAACTTTAATAATGGATTTGATATCTTTAAATTTTACTTTTAGATCATTTATTAATACTTCAAATGCTATTGGTAATAAGTATTGATAATTTAAATCTTTTGATGATATTTTTACATCATTGTTTATAAATTTATTTTCATTAATTAAATTAAATACTTCGTTATGATTAACTGAACTTGCAAAAAAACTAATATTTATTGATGAACTAGTAATTTTATATTCATCATTAACACCTATCCCAGGTACTAAAATAACATCATCATTATCATTTAGTAAAACAATTTCACCTTTTGGGATATTAAAATCATTTTCATCAATTTTTATAGTTTTAGACTTATCTAATTTAGCAAATTTAGTTTTCTTTATTTTCGATGAATCAAATCCTAAAATTGGTATAGAAGTTAATATTTGAACAATTTTGGCTATGTCTAAAATAGTATTTGTTGGAGTTATACCTGAGTTCAATAAAATATATCTAGATTTTCAACTTAATTCAAAATCATTAATATCAAAATTAACTAAAAAAATATTCTTTAATAAGTTTGATCCATTAACTTGATATTTTAATTTATCATTTTGACATGTTTTTTTAGTATTTAATAAATTCATTTCAAATTTACTTGAAAAGAAAGGTGATATTTCTTTAATTATTCAAAATAAACCATTTAAATCATTTCTATTGCTTGGTATAGATAAATCAAAAATAGTATCATCTAATCCTATATGTTTTAAAACATCTTGGTTATTAATTTTAACATTCTTATCTAATAAAACAATTCCACCATCACTTTTATAATTACAAAATATTTGATTTAATTCATCATATCCACACAACATACCTTCTGATTTAATACCCATTATTTCTCTAGGTTCTATTTTTCTACCATCAGGCATGATTGTACCTATTTGTGCTACAATAACTTTTTTATTAACTTCAACGTTATTTCCACCACATATTATTTTATGAATTTTATTGTTAAAATAAACTTCACATAAATTTACTTTTGCATTTTCGCTAGGTTTTGATATATGTTGAATTTCCCCAACAATTAAATTTTCTATCATAGGGAATTTAATAATATTTTCAACTTCAATTCCAACAGAATTTAAAATTGATTCAAATTTTTCTAGTGATATTTGTTTAATATCTGGAAAAAAATCTTTTAATAAATTTAAAGATAAATACATTATTTACCTCCCTTGAATTGTTCTAGTAATCTAAAATCATTGTTATAAATAGATCTAATATCAGATATTCCATATTTAAGCATTGCAATTCTATCTATACCTATACCTGCAGCTAATCCTATCATATTGCTATTTAGTTTAGCTTTTTTAATTACATTTTTATGGAATATTCCTGCACCTAACACTTCTATTCATCCTGTGTTTTTACAAATATTACATCCATTTCCTGAACATCTTACACAACTAATATCAACTTCAAATGATGGTTCTGTGAATGGAAAGTAAGATAATCTATACTTGAATTTCAAAAATTCATTATTAAAAATGTATTTTAAAAATTCTTCAATTAATCATTTTAGATTAGCAATATTTAAATCTTTTCTTATTCATATAATATCAACTTGATTAAATTGATGAGAATGAGTTGCATCATCATCATCTTTTCTATAAACATTTCCATAAGAAATCATTTTAATTTCACTATCTTTATTATCTTCTATTTTTTTAGCACTTACAGAAGTACAATGTGTTCTTAATAATAAATCTTTATTTATGTAAAAAGTATCTCTTACATCTCTTGCTGGATGATCTATTCCAATATTTAAATTATCAAAATTGTATTTAGATTCTATAACTTCTTCACCATTAACAATTTCAAAATTATACATTCTAAAAAAATAATTAATATCTTCAATAATCTTTTCAATAGGATTCATTCCACCCATATTTATTGAATAAGTATTTATTAATGGATTAAATTCAGATTTAATATTTGATATTAAATCATTTTTTATTTGATTTAATTTATTATTGAAAATTTCTTCTATTTTATTTTTTAATTCATTTAACTCTTGACCAATTTTCTTTTTTTGTTCAACAGGAGCAGTTTTTAGTTCATCATATAAATGAATAATATTTTCTTTTGTGAAAATATTTTTCTTTTCAAATAATATTTTTTCATCATTTATTTCTTTTATATAATCTTCAAACTTTTTTATAATATTGTCATATGACATAAAACCTCTTATTAGCAAAAATACTAATCATATTATACTAAAAATAAAATATAATATTATATACAAAATATGAGTCGTAAATAACTATTATGAATAATAAGTTTCTTTTAGTATCAGGAATTAAAGTATTAAGAAAAAACAAAAGAATAAGTAGCATTCTTTTTAATTTTTTTAGAATCCTATTTATCTTTATTTTTGCAATATTACCAATTGTTTTTCACAATATTTTTAATTTACAACATGCAGAATATTTATGTGATATTGGAAAAGTAGAAGAATCTAATAAATATGTAATTGCAGCTCAAGCTATAGGGTATTCTCAGCCAATGATTTTCTTTGCTGTATCAGTTTTAGTAGTTATTACATTAAATATAATAAATGTATTTAGAAAATCACTTGATAGAAGAAATAAAAATAACCAACCTAAAGATGTTATAAACTCAGGGCAAGCTTACATAACTATAATATCATTTTCAATGTCTTTAATATTTTTTCTAGTTATGTTATTTTATTCTAGACTAGTTTTAAAAAATTATGATTTTTTTACTAGAGATGAATTAAGATCATCATTAGAATCATATTCGGGGATGATGGTTTTATTTATAATTTTTTTAACTCATACAGTTTTTTTTGAATTTATTATTGTTGAATGTGGAATAAAACATTGAAAAATATTTATATTAAGTTTCTTCTTTTTTATTTTAGAAATTAGTTTATCTATAATTTTTATATTCTTTACAAATATTAATTCAAATATAGGAATAGTATTGGGATCAATAATTGCTATATTCTTAAAATTAATAACATTTGGATCTATTTTTTATTTAAAAATAGTTAATTGAAAGATATGAGATTTTAAACCTAAAATAGAACATATCAAGAAAATATTTTTATCAACATGACTATTAGGTTTTTATATGTTCATGTATGGAATAATGATGACAATGCAAATGATTCTTATTTCATCTATGACATCAAATGAATCAAATAAGTATTTAATCAACGATCAAGGTCAATATATTCTTATATTATCTAGAATATCTGTTTATAATATTTTAAATTCTTTAACAATAATTCCAAGATCGATGAGCTCAACAATGTTATTTAAATACAATGATAAGAGAAAAACTCCAGAGGATAGAATAATTGGTTTTGAAAAATCAAAATGATATTGCTTTTATGCAGATAGTTCAATTTTAATACTAGGTCTATTCATATGTATTTTTTCTAATAATATTGTTGATGACTTATATGGAAATATAGACTCATTTTTGGTTAATGTAAACAAAGAATATCCAATTGATTATTATGGAGCAAATGCTACATATTTAGATTTGATTAAAAAAATATTTAAGCAAGGATTATTTTTAGGTGCAATAGCTCAATCAATATTACATTATTCAATTTATTATAGAATTATTACTTATTATTTCTTCAAAAGGAATGTTAAAAACTTCTTATTAATTATATTATCTTTTCTAATTTGTTATGGTATTGGTAATTATTTTTTAGGTGTTTATTATCAATATATATTTAGAGGTCTTATAGGATATATGTGAGCTGTATTAATATTTGGAGTGATTTCAATAATGATATGTTATTGAAATTCATATACATATAAAAGAAAAACATATAATGTAATATTAAAAAATAAAGATGAACTAGAAATACCAAATTGATGAAAAATAGGTCCCATAACTTATTACAAAAAAATTAGATATTATAAAAATATAATTATGAAAAAATATAAAAAGGAATATATTTAAATTATGGAAAAAATAGTTATTATAAAAAGTGATGCAAATAAAAAAATAGCTTCATTCATTCATTCATTATTCCCTAATAAAACTATTTCATTTATTAAAAAGAATATAAATAGAGGTAATGTAAAAGTTAATAATCAAAAAGTTAGAGATAATTATTTACTAAAAGAAAATGATGTAATTACTCATTTTTTAAAAAATAAAATTACATTAAATAATAATTACTTTAAATGTAATTTAAAGCTAAATATTTTTTATGAAGATGATAATATCATAATTATAGACAAACAAAAGAATACATTATGTCAAGAAGATGTTAATGAAAAAATAAATACATTAAATAACGCCATTAGAAAATATTGTTTTGAAAATAAATTATGAGATGGATCATCATTAAATGAACCATCTCTAATACATAGATTAGACAAAAATACAACTGGTCTTTTAATTGCAGGAAAAAATAAGGAAATAGTAAAAATATTAAATGAAGAAATGAAAAATAAAAATATTATAAAAAAATACATTGCATTTGTTCATGGAAATTTTAAACAAGAAGAAATGGAATTAAAAGGCTATATAAAAAAACATAATTCAAAAAATATAATGATAGTTTCAAATAAAAAAAGTGATGAACACTTTAAACCAATACATACGTACCTAAAAAAAATATATTCATCAAATAATTATTCAATATTAGAAGTAACTATATCATCTGGTAAAAAACATCAAATAAGATCTCATCTATCATGATATGGTTTTCCTATAATAGGAGATTATAAATATTCAAACACAAATCACTATGATAATAAACAAAAATCACAAATGCTTATATCAAATGAAATAATTTTTAATTTAAAAAATGATAAACTAAAATATCTTAATGAAATTCAATTTAAGAAATATAAACAAAAAGAAATAGAAGGTATGCTTAATTTATAAGCGTTGCTTCTATTTCTTATTTTTTTTCTTATTTCAATTTATTTCAAATGCACAACATTTTCCATCAGAACAATTATTATTATTAATATTAGAAGGATTACTATCAGCATTTTTAATAAATTCTTCAATATATTTATTTAAATCATCTTGACTAATAGAATTATTTGTTTTATTTTTTTGACTAGCCATAATTTTCCTAAAAATTAAACTTTAAATATATCACCATGTCCTGGTAATATATTTATACTATTATTTTTTTTATTTTCCAAAATAAATTTATTTAATTTAATTAATGATTTTTTCATATCTTCTTGATTACTATATTGAAAATCCGTTCTACCAATACCATCTTTAAAGATTAAATCACCAGTTAATATAGAATTATCAAAATAAATACACATTGAACTTTCACTATGACCAGGTGTTAATATAAATTCAAGATTGTTAAAACCTTTTATTTTTGACTTTTCATCTACAAAAGATGTATTAAATTCTTTATTATTATGTATTAATTTAGTAAATAATTGTTCATTACCATCTTTTAATTCATTTTTTGAATTAGAAGACACATATATAGGTATGCTATTATATTTATCAACAATCTTATATGTATCTCCAACATGATCATAATGAAGATGAGTTAAAATTATTCCTTTTAAATCTAAATTATTTTCATTAACATATTTTAAAACTTCATTAGTATTTCAACTTGGATCAACAATAATACAATCATTATTATTAATCAATATAAATGTATTATTGTTCATATAAGAAACATCTTGATATATGCAAATATTATTAGTTATTTTTTTCATATTTTTTAATTTGTAATTCTTCTAGTAAATTATCATCTACATCATTAGGTGTTTCTTGCATCATATCATAACCTGACGAGTTTTTAGGAAAAGCAATTACATCTCTAATTGTTTCAGTTTTTAGTAAAATCATTAACACTCTTTCTATACCAAAAGCTATTCCTCCATGTGGTGGAACACCATATTTAAATGCATTAATCATGAATCCAAATTTTTCTTGAATTTCTTGTTCTGATAATCCTAATGATTTAAATACTCTAGTTTGTAAATCTGGATTATGAATTCTTATAGAACCCCCACCAATTTCATAACCATTTAAAACTAGGTCATAAGCTCTTGCTTTTGCATCTTTTTTATTTGTATCAAAATCTTTTAATGAATCTTTTGATGGAGAAGTAAACGGATGATGTGCTGAACTATATTTATCTTCATCTTCATCATATTCATATAAAGGTCAATTTACAATTCAAACAAATTTTAATTCTTCTTTTGGTTGAATATTAAATTCATTTATTATATTAGTTCTAATTGCACCTAATGATTTATGAACAACATTATAATTATCTACAACTATAACTATAAATCCATTATCAATATTTCTAGTTTTAAAAATAGATGCAATATTTTCTAAATCAAAATATTTATTATCAATTGATGAACCATCATAATTGATTCAATAAAATCTTGAAGCTCCATTATCTTTTAAATACTTATTTAACTTATCTTTTTGCTTGCTTGTTATTTTTAAATTATCAAAAATAATAGCTTTTGCAAATAATCCATTTGATTGATCATTATTAATAATTTCGTTTTTAATTTCATCTTTTAAGTTAAATATTTTATAATCAAATCTTAAATCTGGTTTATCACTTCCATAAAACTCAATTGCATCCTTGTATTCCATTCTTTCAAATTGTTTAGGAACTGAAATATTTAATGTTTTTTTAATAACATAATTTCATAAAGCTTCTATATATTTAAAGATTATTTCTTCATTAACAAAAGACATTTCCATATCTAATTGAGTAAATTCTGGTTGTCTATCAGCTCTTAAGTCTTCATCTCTAAAACATCTAGTTATTTGAAAATACTTCATAAAACCAGATACCATTAATAGTTGCTTAAAAATTTGAGGTGATTGAGGTAATGCAAAGAATTTGCCATTTCTAGTAGGAACTAAATAATCTCTTGCACCTTCTGGAGTTTGTTTACATAAATATGGTGTTTCAATTTCAATAAAATTATTTTTATGAAGAAATCTTCTAATTTCATATAAAAAATTAGATCTAAATTTTATATTATTATGAACAATAGGTCTTCTTAAATCAAGATATCTATATTTTAATCTAGTATCTTCTAATGCATCTGTATCGTCTTGAATTAATAATGGAGGCAATTCACTTTTAGAATGAATTTTTATTTGATTTAAAATAATTTCAACATTACCAGTTGTTAAATTTTCATTTTTGCTTTTTCTTTCTAGTAATATCCCTTTTATTGAAACTACAGATTCTTTTGGTAATTTTTCTATAATTTCAAAATCTTCATTATCTTCATTCACAACAACTTGAACTAGTCCAGATGTATCATACACATCTATAAATATTTTTGATCCCATTTTTCTAGTTTTTTTAATTCAAGCATTTATGGCTATTTCATTATTAATATTTTTTTCATTACATATATCTAAAATGTATTTCATGATTCCTTCTTATTTTTTTAAATATTCTATTAATTTTGATGCATCTATTTTTTCTTCTTTTAATGTTTCTTGATTCTTAATAGTTAATTTATTATTTTTTATTTCTTCATTACCAATAATAATTATATATTTTGGATTAAATCTTTGTGAATATTTAAAGTGCTTATCTATTTT
>CASEQO010000022.1 GCA_949290035.1 uncultured Mycoplasmataceae bacterium | reverse complement strand
TTTAATTTCAAGAGCTGATTCTATAATAGAAAATGATAAAAAAAGAATCTCAACTATTAATAATTCGAATAAAAATATACTTAATGGAAAAACAATTGGAATCATTGCTTCTTCAGCACAAAATAAAGACGAAATAGAAAATAAATTTAGTTTTTATTCCCCATATGTTTATCCAATGATTTATTCAAATGATCCAAATAAAGGTATAGGTTTATCATTTCCATCCCCTAAAGATTCATCATTTATTAATGATACACATGGGTATAACAAAGATGCTTCCCAAATTAAAGGAGATAGTTCTACACAATTATTACAACAATTTGAAAACAAATTTGATTATTTAATATTTTGTTGTAACGATATTAGTTACTTAGATAATAAATTTTCTTTTGATGATGTTTTAAATTCAAATATTAAATCGTTACTAAAAGATCAATCAAACGCTAAAAACAATATTTTATTTACAAGTAGAGGACAATGATATGAATCTGCTTGAGGAATCATAGGTAAAAGAGAAATATTAACTAGTATATGTGATTTTTTAAACTTAAAAGACCTAGACCAAAGAGATTTATGAAAACCAATTGAACCAGATAAACAAAAAAGACTTAGATATTTTAATAAATAAACAAAGGTGAAATAATGACTTTATTTAGAATTAAAGAATTTAATAAAAGTGCTATATTTAATAAAAAAATTTATTGAATATCAATGATATCAATATTTTCAATGTTATTTTTAACAGTCTTTTTTATATCTATATTTAATAATGGTTTTAGATTTACAAGTGATGGAAAAGAAATATTAGAATTTACTTTATTAAAAACTTTAATTGGTTTATTATGTGGTTTTGGTTTAACTACTGCAGGATGTGCTATGCAAGGAGTTACTAGAAATGATTTAGCAGGTCCAACCACTATGGGATTGATACCTGCAGCTAGTTTAGGTATATTAATATATCAATTAATTAATTTTGTTTCTATACCTATAAAAATATTATTTTCTTTAGCTTTTTCATTTTTGATATTTTTAATTAATTTTTTTACAATGAAATATCAAAATAATGGATCAAAAAATTATAAATTAATTTTAATAGGTATTATTTTTGGAGCTTTAATAACAACTATTTCAACAATAATTACATCACTAGTACCTTATATTAATCAAACAATTATTCCATGAATAGGGTTAGTGAATATAGAAATTAATTGAAATAATTTTATATATTGTGGTCCACTAGTAATATTAGGAATATTAATAATTAGTTGTCTATCTAAGAACCTAAATATTATTGAAAACGATTATGCATTAGCTAAAAGTTTAGGCTTAAATATTGAATTAACATTATGATTAACAGGTGTAGGAACAATTTTTATAACAGTTAGTTCTGTTGTAATGGTTGGATCAATAACAATGATTGGTATTGTTATTCCTCATTTAGTTAGAATGCTTTTTAAAACTAGAAACTATAAATTTATAATACCTATGTCTGGATTTATATCAAGTACTATATTAATTTTTTCATTATGAATTAATGCAAGATATTCATTAGGTTTAAATTTATTTTCTACTATTGTTTCAGTTCCGTTATTTTTATATATTATTTTCAGGGATAAAAAGGTGTAATGTATGAGTAAATTAATTACATTAAATATATATAATAAAAATAACAATAATGCTAGTCAAAATAAAAAAACATTTCATGAAACTCAAAGGAAATTAAATTTAAAAAATTGGATAATTTTATGTTTTTTAATATCATTATCATTACTATTATTATCTTTTATAGTAACACTTTCAAGTAATGGTTTTAAAGATGCTAATTTATTATGAAGAATAAATTATAAATTATTATTTATAATTCCTATTGCTAGTTTTGGACTAGGTGTATCTTCATATTTAATTCAACAAATGTCTAATAATAGATTAGGAGACACATCTATATTAGGAATAGGAAATGTTAATTTAATAGCAATGATGTTATTAATATTAGCTGTTGATTTTAATAGTACATATGCTGTTAATAATTATAAAAATATATTTCCTTTTTTATTTATTATTGTATCAATGATAACATCATTGTTGATATATTTACTTAGTTATAATAAAAGAAAAAATATATCTAAAAAATTTATTATTTCTGGAATTGTTTTAAACTTTACATTCATAGGTATATCATATGCTATCAATACATTTCTACCAAGTGGAAAAGCTGCAGTTGTAAAAAGCTTTTCAACAGGATTTTTAGATAGTAGCGAAGATCTTACAATTTTAGTAGCTATCATTTCATTTACCATAGCAATGGTTTGATTAGCGCTAGTATATGAAAAATTTAAAATTGCTACCATAAATAATGAAGTAGCAAGAGGATTAGGAATTAATACAAATAATATTTATTTACAAATATTATTAATATCTGGAATGCTAACAGGTATAAGTTATATATTGGTTGGTAATGTTGTATTTTTAGGAATGCTTGCAGGAAATATTGCTTTTAATTTATATAAGAAAAAATATAATTTTAGTATTATTTCATCTGGACTATCAGCAACTATAATACTATCATTAGCTTATTTAGTTAATAGCAATTTATTATCAACAACAATAAATACAACTTCATTAATTCCACTAGTTGGAATTCCATATTTTCTATATTTAGTATTTAAGGAGTAAAAAAAATATGAGTATTGAAAAAGAAGTAATACTTGAATTTGAAAATGTTTCAATAGGATTTGATAAAAATAAAAATATTGTTGAAAACTTTTCAACAAAAATATATGAAGGTGATTTTATTTCTATAATTGGACAAAATGGTAGTGGGAAATCAACAATTTTAAAATCAATATTTGGATTATCAATTTTAAATGAAGGGTGAATTTATTATAAAGAAAAAAATATAAAAAGTATAAAGTCAAAAGAACTAGCTAAAAAAATATCATATGTTCCACAAATTACTAGTTTTCCAAGTGATGTAACATTATTTGAATTTGTAATGATGGGAAGATTCCCATATGGTAATTTATTGACATCAGATAAACAAAAAGATGAACAAATTGTTCTAGAATCAATTAAAAATGTTAATCTAGAAGGATTAGAAAATGAATACATAAATAATTTATCTGGCGGACAACAACAAAGAGCATTAATTGCTCTTACTTTAGCACAAGATACAGATACTATTATTTTAGATGAACCAACAAATCATTTAGATATTAAAATGCAATTAGAAATAATGACTATTTTAAAAAAATTAAATAAAGAACATAACAAAACAATTATTATAGTTATTCATGATATTAATCATGCATTAAAATTTTCTAATAAGATAATAATTATGAAAAATGGAAAAACTATTATTCAAGGAAAAACATCAGAAATTATTAATAAAGATATCATTAAGCAATCATTTGATGTTAGTGCTGTTATAGATGAAAGTCAAGGTAAAAAAATAATAGTTGATTATACATTATAAACAAAGATGTTTTATCATCTTTGTTTAATTTTATTTTTATAATATTTAAAAAAAATTTCATTAAATGTAACATTTAATCATTAAATAGAATATATTTAAATTATAATATTTATGTTTTTTTAGGTGAAAATATGAAATCAGACATTAATTTAAAACCATTACTAAAATGAGTTGGTGGGAAAAGATTTTTATATAAAGAAATATCTTTAAGAT
>CASEQO010000021.1 GCA_949290035.1 uncultured Mycoplasmataceae bacterium | reverse complement strand
TTTTATATGATTCTTAAATAGGTGAATTTTATGCAAAATTTATTATGATTACTTATATTAATATTACCAGTAGTTTTAATAGTAGTTTGATTCAAAAAAAGAAAAAAACAAAAAGCTGAATCAACTATTTATAAGAAAAGACGTGATGGTGACGAAGTTTGAAAAACAGTTAAAGATTATATAAGAAAAACTGATGGTAAAGGAAAAGAAGTTATTGATTCTTTTGTTGCAAAAGTTCCAGCTTTTGACTACATAGATCCATCTTTACCAAAAGAAAAAAAAGAACTTAAAAAACAAGAAATCAAAAAAATAAAAGAAGAAGAAAAACAAAGAAAAAAAGATTGCAAAAAGAATAAGAAAAAATACATCCCTTTAGGTAGTAGATCATTATATGTTGTTTTATTTACAACTAGAAATGCTAAAACTTTAAAAGAAGATAAACCAAGAGCAATTGAATGTGAAGTTATTCAAAATAAAATCGATAAGAAAAATGTTCAAAGAGAAATTATTGTAACTAGAGAGCTAGATTATAAAAAAGAATTAGAATGAATAACTCCAATCAAGAAAAAAGAAGAAGAAAAATTCCAAAAAGAATATAATAGACAATTAAAAATAAAAGCTAGAAAAGAAAAGAAGCAAAATAAGAAAAAGAATAAAGAAAATAATTAAATGTTATGATTAGTGAAAACTTTTTTACTAGAAAAATCAAAGATCAAAATAAATATAATGAATATGTGTTAAAGATATCAAAAATTTTTAATTTAGAAAATTTAGATAAATTTAAAACACATTTTTTTAACTTATATAATTATGATGAATTAGATGAATATATTACTTATAGTTTCTCATTACTTAAAGAGTGATCTAAAATAAATTTTAGATACACTAATTATTTTTTAGACAAATTAAAATCAATTTTAAAATGATATAAGTTAGATAAATTTTTATCAAATCAAGAAAAACAATATTTGACATACATAGAATCAACTGTTTTTAACAAAAATAGAAACCTAAAAAATCTTTCAACTATTGTTAATATTCCTAAAAGAAATATATTTTTTAAATATTGATTTGAACAAATATTTTATTTATTTGATGATGTGAATATCAATATAAATAATGATAAATATAAGGGAAAGTTATTAATATCTGAATTTGGGGTTATTTTATTATTTGAATCTTCTTTTTATTATAAAATTGATTTTAAAAATATCATAGATTATAAAATTTCTTATTTAGATGGAATTATAATAAAAGATAATCAAAATATATTTAAAATAAGTTCATTTGAAATAGAAACTATATATTCATCATTGGAAAGAGTTATGTATGAATAGTAATTTATTAGAAAAAATTAAATCATTACCTGAACTTCCTGGTTGTTATTTATGAAAAAATAGCCTAAATGAAATTATATATGTTGGAAAAGCTAAAAATATTAAAAATAGAACTAACCAATATTTTCAAAAAAGAAATGATAACTCTAAACTAAAGCTATTAGTAAATCAAATATATGATATTGATTTTATAGTAACAGATAGCGAAAATGATGCACTAATTTTAGAAAGAAACTTAATCACAGAATATAAGCCTAGATATAATACTTTATTAAGAGAAAAGGGTAATTATCCTTATATAATACTAACTAATGAAAAACATCCTAGATTGATATATTCTGCAAATGAAGAGAAATATGATGGAAAAAAATATGGTCCTTTTGCTATCCAAAGTGCAAATAAGTTTGAATTATATTTAATAGCTAAAAGATTATTTGGATTTAGAAAATGTAAAACACTTCCAAGTAAGAAATGTATTTATTATGATATTGGACAATGTTTAGGTCCTTGTATTAATAAAATAAACGAAAATGATTACATAAATTTAAAAAAGGAATTGGATGATTTTTTTTCAGGAAAATTTACTAACATCAAAAAATATTTAAAAGATAAAGAACTTTTATTTGCAAAAAATTTAGATTTTGAATCTGCTCAATTATATCTTGAATTGCAAAAATCAATAGATAATATTTTAATTACTAACGAAACGTTTTTTAATAAAAAATTAAATATAGATGTAATTGGATATTATAGTAGAGACTCATTTTTAACTATAGTTATTTTTAAATATAAACAAGGAAATTTATTACAATCGTATGTAGAAAATAATTTTGTGATTGATGAAGAACAAGAATTTTTATATGAATTTATAAAAAAATATTATGCTAATCAAAATAATAATATTAAATCGATATATATAAATTTGGACGATGAATATTTGTCTAAATTAAATAATGAATACCCAAATATTCAATTTAGTAATCCAAAAAAAGGTAAACTATCTAATTCATTAATATTAGCCACTAAAAATGCAAAAATTATTAACGAATCAAAATATTACAAATTAATAGATAATTTCTTGAGAAATGAATCATCATTGCAAGAACTTAAAAAATTAATTGATATTGATGATTTAACATTGATAGAAATGTATGATAATTCAAACATGAATAATGATCAAAAAGTTGGAGTTAAGGTTTCATATTTAAATGGTTATAAAGAAAAAAGCCTTTATAGAAAATTTACGTTAAAAAGTGAATTATCATCAGATTATGAAATGATGGAAGAATTAATATTTAGAAGATTTAAAAATATTTATGACGAAGATTTATTGCCAAATTTAATTATTGTTGATGGCGGTCAAATACAAATAAATGCAGCAAAAAATGCTTTAGCAAAACTAAATTTAGAAAACATTGTTAATGTTGCTGGTTTAGTAAAGAATAATAAACATCAAACTGATAGACTTTTATATAACAACAAAGAGTATTTATTAGATAAAAAAAGTAATTTATATTTGTTTTTATTAAATATTCAAGAAGAAGTTCATAGATTTGCAATTTCATTTTTTAGGGATAAAAAATCAATATCTCTATATTCTAATGAACTTTTATTAATAAAAGGTGTAGGTAAAAAAACACTAAAAATTTTATTAGATAATTTTCAAACAATTGAGAATATAAAAAATGCTTCTGTTAATGAATTATCAAAATTCATTACAGAAGCTACTGCTATTAACATTAAAAACTACTTTTCAAATAATTAAAGATATATTTGATTATTGATATCTTATTATTTACAATAATTATTTTATCAAATGAATTTATTTGAATATTTTCTTTAAAATTTAATGAATAAATGTATTGTCCATTATTTGAATAAATCAAATATGGTTTCACATGATATGTAGTATTATTTATTTCGCATTCTAGGTATTTATTTAAAGTTAACTGTTCAGAACAAACTATATATCTTTCATCATTAGATAATACATTTGTGCTTATGTTATTATTTATTTCTATAAATACCATCATAATTAGTAATATAGAAAATATTAATATTAATAGCACTGTTAATTTAGTTTTGTATGAATTCATTTAAATTTACCTCCTGTTTAAATTTATTTTTAATTTTTAAATCATGACTTACCATGATTAAGAAATTGTTTTTAGTAATGATTGGCTTAATTTTAGATAATAAATAAAGTTTATTTTGTGTACTTACATTAGATAAAACTTCATCTAGTAAGATTATTTTATTTTTTTCATTTAGTAAATATAATAATGAAAATATTTGTTTTTCTCCTTGACTTTGTAAATTAAAGTCAAGGTTTTTAATATTTAACTCATTTATTATTTCTGAAATTAATGAACTATTTTCAGAATTAAACAATACTGAATAGTCTGCTAATTCCATATTTGAATTAGAGTTCATGTAAATAACATTAGAAATAAAATTATCTTTGTTTTCAATTTTATTTTTATTGATAAAAATATTATTTAAATTATCTTTATTGAATAATGATTTTAATAGTGAAGTTTTTCCTATTCCATTACTGCCAATTAATAAAGTATCATTTTTAAACGAAATGTTTTTTATATGATGTTTATTATTTATATTTATGTTTTTTATAGTTAATTCATTTATTTTAAATAACTCGTTTGTTTGATCGGGGTTATTTACATTTAAAATTTTATTTATTGTTAATTTACTTTGTTTGTATAAAGGAATTTCTGAAATAAATGATGAAATATCATTTGTATGAATGTTAGATATTTCAAGTAATCCTAAAAAGAAAATTATTTCAGAAAACTTTATATTTTTTGAAACATCTATCATGTATCAAAAAGATAAAATGATTATTAAATAATAAATTATTTTATTTACACCCATCTCAATATTACCTATTTTATTTTTGCTCATAAAAAATGAATTTGAATCATTGCAATTTAAATTGATTTGAGATATTATATTGTCTTTATAATTTTTAAATTTAGATGTAGATTTTTCATTTTGACAAAATTTATTGAAATAATTTAATTTAACTGCTAAATTATTTTCATTTGATATTTCTTTTTGATTTCATTTTTCATTTAACTTAAATTTAATTAATCCAAAAAATATTGTTGATATGGATGAAACAAAAAACATTATTAAATAGATGTAATTAAAAATTATAGTAATTATTAATATAAAAAATAATATAACTATTGATGAATAAAATGAAATTTGTTCAAACATGGTTTTTCTAATATATATTGATAAAAATTTTGTATCATACATTAGTGTTTCATAATTTTCAAAATGATAATAATTTTTATCTATAGTTTTA
This sequence comes from uncultured Mycoplasmataceae bacterium, assembly GCA_949290035.1. Lineage (GTDB taxonomy): Bacteria > Bacillota_I > Bacilli_A > Mycoplasmatales > Mycoplasmoidaceae > CAMREV01. Next base: position 508 of record CASEQO010000021.1, on the reverse strand, counting down.
TTAAATAAATGTAATGCTATTTCATTTGATTTATTGATTTTAAAAATATTAGATACACTTTCAAAGATCAAATTGATTACAAATATTGAAAAAAATATTATGCTCAAAGTTACACATCCAGAAATATTTTCACTAGGAAATATTTTATCCATTATTATTTTCAAATAGTAATTTCCAAATATAGTTAACCCAAATATTAGTACGTCAAATAATAATTGAATTAAGAAGTATGAAATATTAATTTTTAAAGTCTTATTAAAATATAAATTGCTTATTAAATAATTTTTATTTGTCATTTTATATATATTGTTAATTTGAAATTCCTTAAATACTTCTAAATCATATTCATGAACTTCATTATTATCTATATATATAGTAATTTTATTCTGAACTTTCTCTATAAAGCACCATTCAAAATCTTTTTCATATTTTATAGAAGCTAATATATTTACAGAATTTATTTTTATTAAAGTATTTAAATCTATTGATGACAATTTAATATTAAATT
>CASEQO010000020.1 GCA_949290035.1 uncultured Mycoplasmataceae bacterium | reverse complement strand
AGGTAATGGATTATCTATAAACATTATTATTTTTACATCTTTATATGGTGATCTAGTATAATCATTAAATCATCAATTAAAGAAATTGTTTTGGATATAAATATCTTGATTATAATTTATTTCTTTAATATCTGAACTACCAGTTAATCATTGTAAGAATGGTGATTGTTGATAGTCCCATAATCAATTAGGGTTATCTTGATCTCCGTAGTTTGTTAGTTTTAAATTATTATTACCTAATGTACCATAAATTAAAACATACTTACCATTATTAAATTTATTAGTACCATAAATTAAATCTTCATAACTTACATCTATGTATGTGTTTAATGATTCATATTCTTTTAATTTAATACTTGTATCACTTCAAGCATAGTTTCATTGACCACCAATTACACTATTGCCAGGTTTAGTTAATTTTGTAAAATTTCCTAAACTTAATGTTTTAAATTTTAAGACATTAGATGTTGATGAACAAGAGTTAAGCATTAAAAACACTGAAGAACCAGCTAATAAAGCTAAAGCACTAAATCAAAGAGCTATTTTACTTTTTTTACGCATTTTTTCCTCCTGTACATATTAATAATATTTAAGAAAAAATATTATTAATATTATATCAAAATAAATATTAATGAAATTAGCAAATTTGATTAATATGAAAAAATGAATTTTTATTGTAAAACATATTAATTTTTATTTAAATATAAATTACAAATAAAAATCAACAAATGACTTATGTCATGTGTTGATTAGGGATATCTAAAATTATTATTTATTTAATTTAAAAATAATGTTTTTAATTGCTTTATAACCTAAATAAATTGCAATAAAAGCAGCTGGAGTAAAAAATATTAAAGAATAAGAACAAAATGCTGCACCTACACTTGCTGTTAATGATAAAGTTATTAAAATAGACATTAAGATTTTATTTAAATGTTTTTTATATTTATATATTTCTCCTTTATTTGATTTTTTCTAATGCTGACAAAATATTTTTTTCAATGAATTTATGATGTTCTGCATGTTTATCATGTAGATTATCTTTGCTTAAAAAAATAACCATCAATTGTAAAAATTTATTTCTAAATTCTTGGTTTGACTCAAAATTTTTAGCAAATTCATCTTTAACTATTTCGCCTAAAATAGGTCCATAATATTGTTGTTGCATTTTTCTAGTTTCTGTAATCATTGCATTTTCAATTAAAAGATTATTAGCAACCTTTAGCATAGCAACTTGTTCATCATTTAAAACTGAATTATTTATGTCATAATCTTTTTTAAATTCATTAATAAATTGCTTACTAATATTTAATTCTATAAATATTTTGTTATATATAGATTCAACTTTTTAATATTTTCTAAAAATTTATTATTCACGATTAATATATATTTTTTAAATATAGATATCCCACAAGATAGGTATACTAAAATTTTATAAAATTAAAAAATTTAACACTAAAATTTTATAAATTTAAAAAATTAATTTATTAATATTTTAAAATGTTAAATTTTATACAAAATTTCCATATGGTTATCAAAAAAATATAGCCATATAAGTTGATTGCAAAATATTATGGTATTATAAATTTATATAAATATGTTTTTAAAGTTAATTAAATGCTATAAGGGAATAAGTAATGAAATTAAAAAACAAGATAAATTTACACTCGCATAATCAAATTTGTAAGCATTCTACAAATACATTAAACTCATTAATAGAAGAAGCAATTGAATTAGGTATAACAGATCTAGGTTGAAGCGAACATGTCCCATATGTATTAAAATATGATCATTGAAGACCAAGTATAGAAGAATTTAATGTTACTGTTAATGAATTTTTATTATTAAGAGAAAAATATAAAAATAAAATTAATTTATATTTAGGACTAGAACATGATTGAGATGAAGATAATTGTTCATATTTAGAATTTTTAGAAACTTCTTTTCCTTTTGACTATTTAACATTATCATTACATGATTCATATGATTTTTTAAAAACTCCAAATATTGAAAACTTACCTACAGTAAAAGAATGTTTACAATATTTTAAGAAAAATTTAGTTAGCGCTTTAAAAACTAATAAATTTAGAATATTTAATCACCCTGATTTTATACTTTATAACTTAGGAAGAGAATGAACTTATAAAGAAATAGAACATTGATGTGATTTTGTTATAGAAAAAACAAAAAATAAAGATATTTCTTTAGAATTTAATATAAAAGGATTAAAATCTATTTTTAATTTAGATAAAATAAAAAATTATTTTAATATT
>CASEQO010000019.1 GCA_949290035.1 uncultured Mycoplasmataceae bacterium | reverse complement strand
TTTCAATAATAATTTCTGCTACATTTAATAATTTTTTCACAGTAATATTTTCAAATGGTAATTGTATATTACTATTTAGAATAACTATTGCTTCATTATTTTTGTTAATAATCTTATTTTTTCTAGCTTCTTCTAGTTCTAAATATATATCATTTTTAAGTTTAAAAAATTCTTCTCATTTATTTTCATCAACACTGATGTTATCAAAATTATGTAAATTTTTAAATGATTCAAAAAAGATATTATCTTTTTTATTATGTTTATTAAAATATTGATAAGCTTCATAAGCTGTATGAGGGATAATAGGTGTTAACAATATTAGAATTGATTCTAATATGAAATATAAAACAGTTTGAATAGTTCTTCTTCTATCGTTATTAGATCCATCACAATATAATGAATCTTTTGCATATTCAAAGTAGAATGAAGATATTTCAATTGTAAAGTTATTGATTTCTTTAACAATTGCTTTAAAATCATATTCTTCATATAAATCAATTATTTTTTTATTTAATTTATTTAGCTTAAATAAAATATATTTATCTGATTGTGTAAATTTAAATGATTTATTTTTTGCATAATCAAAATCATATAAATTTCCTAATATAAATTTAAATAATGAATTTCTTAATCTTCTATATGTTTCTGCTATTTGTTTTACTATATCAAATGATATTCTAATATCATTTGAATAGTCTGATGATGCAATTAATAATCTTAATATATCTGATCCATATTCTTTTGATATTTCTAATGGAGAAATAGTATTTTTTAGAGACTTAGACATTTTCATACCTTTGTCATCTAAAGTAAAACCGTGAGTTAATAAAGTTTTATATGGACAAAATCCATTATATGCAACTGAAGTAATCAATGATGAATTAAATCATCCTCTAAATTGATCTTTACCTTCAAAATATAAATCAGCTGGATAATTTAAATCATTATCTTCATCAAGTAATAAATGAGAAGTACCAGAATCAAATCAAACATCCATTATATCTTGTTCTTTGTAAAATATTTTGTTTAATGATAAATATTTTTCAGTTAAAAAATATTCAACTGATTTTTTAAATCAAGCATCTATTCCATCTTTATCTAAAATATTGATAATATTTTCTTGTAATTCATTATCAAATATTGGATCTTTATTTTCATCATAAATAATGATTATTGGAACTCCTCAATACCTTTGTCTACTAATGCATCATTCTTGTCTATTTTCAACCATTTGTTTAATTTTTTCAATAATTGATTGTCCTTGTACAGAACTTACATTATCTAACGAACTTATAATATTGCTAGATATTTTTGACAAATTTACAAATCATTGTTTTGTTGCTCTATAAATTAATGGTTTTTTAGTTCTTCAATCGTGAGCAACTGAATGAACTATTTTTGAATGTTTTAATAAATTATTTGTATTAGATAATCTATTTATAATTATTTCATTAGCATCATTATAAAATAATCCAACTAACTCATCATCATTTATTTGATCAGTAAATTTACCTCTTTCATCAATTGGTGCAAATATCTCTATATTATATTTTTTACATGCTAAATAATCATCATGACCAAATCCTGGAGCATTATGAACAATTCCTGTTCCATCTACATCTGAAACATAATTAGCTAAAATAATTGGATTATGCATTTGTGAATATAATGGATGAATATATAAAGAATTTTCTAATTCTTTTCCTTTAAATTCACTAATTATTTCATCTACATTTAATTCTATTTCTTTAGTTATTTGCTCTAAAGTATTTTTAACAACAATATAATTTTCATCACCAGATCTGAATTTAACATAATCATAATCAGGGTGAACTGCAATTGCTTTATTTGAAGGAATAGTTCAAGGAGTTGTTGTTCAAACAATTAAATTATCATTTTCTTCTAAGAAACTAGACTTAACTATTTTAAATTTAACATAAATACTATTAGATTCATGATCATGATATTCAACTTCTGCATCTGCAAGAGCTGTTTGACTTGATCAAGATCAATAAATAGGTTTTAAATCTTGATAAATTAAACCATCTTTTATCATTTTATTAAATAACTTTAATTGATTGATTTGAAATTTATGATCTAATGTCATATAAATTTCATTAAAATTTGTCATTAATCCTAATTGAGAAAATTCTTCTTTTTGTGTATTAATTCAATTTAATGCAAATTCTTTACAATTACTTCTTTTTTCTATAATTGATAAATTAGGATCCTTATTTTTTCCTGTTTTAAGTAAAGCAACTTCAATTGGCATACCATGTGTATCCCAACCAGCAACAAATTTACTTAAATATCCATTCATGTTTTTGCTTCTAACAATAAAATCTTTGATTATTTTATTTAAAGCATGTCCTATATGAATGTTTCCATTTGCATATGGGGGACCATCATGTAATGTAAATTTAGGTAAGTTCTTATTTCTTTTATATATTTGTTGTTCTATATTTTTTTCTTTTCATTCATTTTGAAAAACTGGTTCCTTTTTAGAAAGATTTGCCTTCATTTCAAAATCAGTTTTTGGCATATTTAGGGTATCTTTAAAATCCATATATTTAATTATCCTTTATCTATTATCTTTTTATTTTAAGTGCTATTCCATATGCATTTATACCAGTATAAACACATACAACTAATGGGTTGGAAGAAATTCTTATTTGTTCTTTAGGTAGGTTAAACTTATTTGATAATCATTGAACAAAATAATCTTCTTTATCTTTATCTAATAATGTGCTATACAATGTTACTTCTTCTATATCTTGAATACCATTTAATTTATTTTCTTTTATAAATCCATTAACCATTTTTTCAATAGCTTTATAATAATCTCTTGTAAATCCATAAAAAGATGGTTTATCATTTTGAAGATTAATAACTGGGTGCATTTTTAGTTTATCTAAAATTTTTCCCATTAATCTTCCAAACCTCCCAGAACTTTCTAATCCTTTTAAAGTTTCACAAGTAAATAATGTTGCAAAATATTTTGATTCATTGTCTATTTGTTCTACTATACTTTTTGCATCCATTCCTTGGTTTGCTAACTCCCTTGCTTTTTGAACAAAGTATTCATAGTCTCTATCCATATTATTTCCATTAACCACAAATACTTTGTTTGGATATTCACTAGCCACCATTTTACAATTATCATATTGAGATGAAATATATTTATGAATAGTAAATATAATTACTTCATCATTTTTTTTAAGTAATTCTTCCACAGCATCATATAACTCTCCAATTGGGGTACATGATGTTTTAAAAGAAGTGCCATTTTTCAATGATTCATATATAAATTCATCTTTTAAATTTTCATCATCTTTATATTCAATATTTTTTTTTAAATCAATTATTCTTAAATAAACTCTTTTAACATCATATTTTTTATAATCTGAAAAAGGCATAGATGATGCACCATCTATTATTATTCCAATTTTATTTTTTTTCATAAACACCTACCAATTTATTTTATCTTTATTTAATTCTTCTAAAAATTTATTTGTTTTTGAAAAGACTTTTGATCCAAAAAAGCCTTTATTAGCACTTAATCCTGATGGATGAACAGTTTCAATAATATATTTTGAATTATTAATAAATTTCTTTTTTTGTTTTGCAAAATTGCCCATTAAAATAAAAATAACATTATTTACATTTTCATCTAAATAATTTATTATATAATCTGTTAATTTATCTCATTTTAATCACTTATGTGAATTAGGTTTATTTAATTCAACTGTTAATGTAGAATTAAGTAATAATACCCCTTGTTTTGCTCAATCAGATAAATCTGAATTAGTTCTTTTTATATTTAAATCATTATTCAACTCTTTAAATATATTTTTTAAAGAACTAGGGGTTTTAATATTTTCATAAACTGAAAAAGATAAACCCATAGCCTCATTATAATTATGGTATGGATCTTGACCTAATATAACTACTTTAGTATCATTGATATTAAAGTAGTTAAAACATTTGAATATATCTTCTTTTTTAGGAAAGATAACTTTATTAGCATACTCATTATTCAATTGAGTATCTATTAATGGTAAATAATTAGATATATAATTTTCTATAACTTCTTTTCAATCAGTTTTTATATTACTTGTTAGTGAACTATTCATTTGCTAATACTCATATACCATATGAGTTCAATCCAGTGTGAACTGTTATTACTGACGGAAGAATTAATTCATCTATTTTTGATTTATTAAATTTAATTGAATTGTTTTCTAATCATTCTATACATATTTTTTTAAATTTGTTAAATTCTTCAAAGTTATCATCACTTTTATTAAAGAAATAATAAATTTTTTCTATTCCCTTATTTTTGATATCAATATTAGAATTAATTGATTTTAATGATAAATCTACTATTTTTTCTAAATCTTTTGATTTATCTAAAAATGTTAATTTTCCATTAAAAGTAATTGAAATCTTCAAGTGCAAGAGTTTAGCTATTTTACCTTTTAATGCAGATACTCTTCCGCCTTTAATTAAAGCATCCATATCATTAACTATAAGTTGAGCTTGTCTTCTGTTATTTCATTTATTTACAAATTCATGTATTTGTTTAATAGATTTCTTCTTTTTTAAGAATAAATCTTGAACTTGTTTAATTAATTCAGGAACCCCACAAGCAACTTCATTTGAATCAATAATTTGTAAATTATCTGAATTAACTTCATCTTTTATTTGAAGTCAAGTATTATAACTTCCAGATAATCCTTTTGATAATCCAATTACAAAAACATATTCATATTTTTTTAAAATAGATTCAACAAGTTCCAATGCTTCACCAAAATTAATTTGAGATGTAGAAAGATTTTTATTTTCTTCTAATTTTTGAAAAACTTGATCTATAGATATATCAACTAAATCTTTATATTCAATAATTTCATTTTTATTTTTTTCTATTAATAATAATGGCATATGAAAACAATCCTGAATATTTTTAAATTCATTACCACAACTAGAATCAGTGATGATAGCTAATCTTTTTTTCATTATTTTTCCTAAAAAATTTTATATATATATTTAAAATTTTAATTTAATAAATATAGTATTTATTTTTATTTCTAATTTATGTATATATAATTACTCTTCATTTGCTAATATTCATATCCCATATGAATTAACTCCAGTGTGAACTGTAATCACAGATGGAAGAATTGTATCTAATACATCTCCATCATTAAATTTTACATTATTATTCTTTAGCCAATTAATGCATAGATTTCTAAACTCTTTAAATTCTTTAAAATCATCATTGCTAAAGTTTTTAAAAAATAAAATTTTTTTAACACCTTTTTTTATAAAACCATTAGTTTTATCAATATTCAACAATGATTTATCAGTTATTTTTTCTAATGAACTAGACTTTTCAAAAAAGTCTAAATTACTTTTAAAAGTAACTGATATTTTTATATGTAATAATTTTGCTATTTTGCCTTTTAAAACAGATACTCTTCCACCCTTTATAAGTGAATCCATATCATTAACTATAAGTTGAGCTTGTCTTCTATTATTTCATTTATTTACAAATTCATGTATTTGTTCAATAGATTTTTTCTTTTTTAAGAATAAATCTTTTACTTGGATAATCATTTCATATATTCCATGACCAACTTCATTACTATCAAATACATGAAAATTATTAGAACCAACTTCTTCTTTTATTTGTAATCACGTATGGTATGATCCAGACAAACCTTTTGATAATCCTATTAAAAATACATTTTCATATTTTTCTAAAAGTTCTTCAACTAATAATAATGCATTACCAAATTTCATTTGAGAAGTAGATATATCTTTTTCCTCTGCAAGTTTTTTAAAAACTTCATCTGTAGATATAGTTACTAAATCTTCATATTCAATTATTTCTGATCCATTTTTCTCAGTTAAAATTAATGGAATTAAATAGCAATCATCAATTTCTTTATATTCAGATCCACAACTTGAATCTGTTATAATAGCTAATTTCTTTTTCATATTTATCCTAATTTATATAAAGAAATTATATAATAATAGTTTTTAAAATAAAATAAAAACTAATGAATTTTCACTAGTTTATAAATTTATCTTTTAATTCTTTTATTTTTTTATCTGCTTCATCTAATGAAAGTATACCATCACCACATAAATTTTTTATTATATCTACTTCTTCTTTAAATTCTTTTGCTGAAATATGATTTTGATTATTTATATGATTATTATCATTTTTTCCTATTGATTTATTTTCTATATCATTATTAGTGTTATCTTTAGAATTTGTATTTGAATCTAAATCATCAATCATGTTTGTTTCATTTAAATTAGTTTTATTTGATAAATCTTTATCTACTATTTCATGATTATTTTCATTTGCTTTATTGTTAATACTTAAAATAATATCGTGATCTAAATAAGAATAATCTTTTGAAAAATCTATTTCTTTTAGATTGTATGCTTTTTTAGTTGATTTTTTAGCTAGGAAATAAAAGATTGTAGAACCTATTGCTCCTAATAGCAATAACGACAACACTCCTCATAATGTTTTTCTATCATTATTTTCTTCAAGTACTCAATTAATAGCCATAATCATTATTGACAAAGAAAGATTTAAAAATACTACTATTGTAGAACAAAGAATTGTTAGAACAATTGAAGTAATAGATAATCACTCAATCTCATATACTTCTGATATTACAATTAATGATATTCCTATTAAAGCAAACATAAAAAGCATTCATGTTCAGCTTAATAAACGTCCAAATTTCTTTAAATTTTTAATTTCCATTTTTCTCACCTTATTAAGATAATTATAGAATAGATTATATTAAGATAAAATTATATTTTATTGAAAGAAATTTTAAATAATATTTAAGATTTATAGTTAAAGTATTACATAAAACAATAGCAATTAAAACTAAAAATATAAATGGATAAATAAAAAAAATAATAAGGTATCACCTTATTATTCATATGTTCCTATTGCTAAAAATCCATGATTATCATATAACAACCCTATCATTGGAACAAGTGTTAGTGCTAATATAGCTGACAACCCTATTACTATAAATAATGTATACATAAATATTCTTGACCTAAACACTTGATTTAAACCTATAAACCATGTAATTCCTAAAAATATAAATGGTGATGGTATTAAGCCAAAAGATATTCCAGCAATAATTACAGTAGCTCTAAACAATGTTGGATATAAAATATGTCCAATAAAATCTATTCCATATCATGTAGAATTATTAGCATACTTAGAACCATCTGAGTCAATAAAATTGAAATTTATTACAAACACAGTAATTGATAATGCTAGTGTAAAAAATATTATTATACCTAAAATAATATATATTTTTGTTAAATATCTATTATTTTCTAATCTTCTTTCAAAAGATAGTGATTTATTTTTTTTATCTAATTGTTTTTTTACATTTTTTAATTGTTCTTTTTTATAGTTCTTTTTTGTGTTACTAAACTTTTCAAAAAACAAATAATTTGAATCCTTTTGAATATCATTAGATTCTTGATCAGTTTCTACTATTGAGGTTGAATTAGTAATTGATTCGTGTTCTTGTGTAATATCGTTTTGATTATCTGATGTTGTATTATCAAATAATGTTTCTTTTTCATTATCGTTAAACATAATTTAGTCCTCTATGTCTATTTTATTAATATTATCAAAAATATCTTCAATCTCATTAACTTTATCAAAAGTTTCATCTACACAAAAAAGTACTTGCGGAGCTCTTCTTAAATCAAATTCTTGAGCTAACTTAGTTCTAAATAACCCTTTTCTTTCATTTAAGTATTCAACTATTTTCTTAATATTTTTTCTATCTAATACATCTATATAAAATTTTATTATAGACATATCATTTGATAGTTTTGCATATGTGATAGTAGCTAATTTTATTTTTTCATCATAAACTTCATGGTATATAAAATCATTTATACACTCTTTCATTCTCGATTCATATCTTTCTACTCTTATTCTATTTGAATTATTCACTATGCATCCTTTTTAACTATTTCAAAAAAAGATATAATATCACCTTCATTAAAATCATTGAATTTATCTATTGTAAGACCACATTCTTTCCCAGCACTTACTGAAGACACTGAGTCTTTCATATGTTTTAATGAAGTGATTTTTTCCTTTTCTAAAATTATATCTCCATTTCTAATAACTTTAGCAAATGCATTTCTTTTAATTTCACCTTCTAAAACTCTACATCCAGCAATTTGTCCAACTTCTGAATGAGTTCATATTTGTCTAACTTCTGCTTTTCCAATTTCTTTCTCTTCATAAATTGGATCTAATTTACCTTTTAATATATCTTCAATTTCTTCTTGTAAATGATAAATAATATTGTGATTTTTAATAATTACATCATTTGATTTTGCAAAAGCTAATATATTTGCAGAAGCGTTTGCATTAAACGCATATATATACGATTTTGAAACCTTAGCTAAATTTATATCTGATTCAGTAACATCACCAATTGCTATTCTAGTAATATTTATTTTTGTACCTTCAACATTAATTTTACTCAATACATTTTTAATTGCATGGATAGTACCATCTAAATCTGTTTTAATTAATAAATTTAACACTTTAATATTTTCATCATCAACAAGTAAATTATCAGTTGAAAAAGCTTGTTTATTTTTCTTATTAGATTTTCTCTTTTCTAATAAGTCCTTGGCAACTTTTTCATCATGAGATACTATGAATTTATCTCCTGCATTCGCAACACCATTAATCCCTGATATTGAAACTGGATATGAAGGATAAGCTATTTCAATTTCTTGATTTAAATCATTAACAATTTTTCTAACTTTTCCGTAATGATCACCAATTACAATGAAATCACCTTTTAATAATGAACCATTTCTTATTATTATGTTAGCTACTGGCCCTAAACCTTTATCAACATACATTTCTAAAACAGACCCAATTGCAACACTTTCATTATCTGCTTTTAATTCTTGCATTTCAGATACTAATAAAATTGATTCTAATAAATCACTAACACCATCTCCATTTAGTGCAGAACCTTTTACAAATATTGTAGAACCACCTCATTCTTCAGTAACTAAATCATGTTCAGCTAATTCTGAAATAACTCTTTCAGGATTAACACCTGGTTTATCCATTTTGTTAACAAAAACTATAATAGGAATGTTAGCAGCTTTTGCATGATCAATAGATTCTATTGTTTGTGGCATAACACCATCGTCTGCTGCTACCACAATAATAACAATATCTGTTATATTAGCACCTTGTGCTCTCATTTGTGTAAAAGCTTCATGTCCTGGTGTATCTATGAAAGTAATTTTTTTATCATTGTGTTCTATCATATAAGCACCAATTTTTTGAGTAATCCCTCCAACTTCTTTATCAGCTATTCTTGATTTTCTAATATAGTCTAATAAAGTAGTTTTACCATGATCAACATGACCCATTATCGTAACAATTGGTGGTCTATTGTGAACATTATTTTTAGATATCTTTTCAGAAATAGATTCTATAAAATTATCTTCATTAACTTGATCTTCTCATTTAAAATCATATCCACATTCCAAACAATATTCTCCCATTTGATCTTTTGTAAGAGTCATATTTAAATTAATTGGAATACCTTTAAGAAAAAAATATTTAATAATTTCATCTGCTGATTTATTTAATTTTTTAGAAAATTCAGTAGGAGTCATTAATGATGTAAAAATAAATACTCCTTGTTCATTTAATCTAGAATCAACTTTTTTTATTTCATCTTTTAAGTTAATATTTTTTCTATTAACTTGATTTACTTGATTATTATTTTTCTTTGGTTTTGCCATATATACCTCCGTTAAAATGAATTATTCTTCATCTAATTCAAGATTATCTGAACCTATTTCTTCGTCGTCATTAATGTTATTTTCACTTATTGTGAAATTATCATCAAAATCACCTAATTCTTCAAATAAATTATTTGTATCTTCATCAAGACTAGCTTTATTTTTAGGTTTTGCTTTTTTATGTTTTGGACCTTGATCACTTTTTTCTTCTTTAAAGAAATCTTCTTCAAATAATGACATAGATTCTTTTTCATTATTTTCTTTCTTAGAAGGAACACTATTGAAATTAATTAATGATTCAATTTCATCATCAGTTATATCAAAATTATTATTTTGATAATTGTTATATACTGTTACATAGTCTTCTGAATCTTCATATGAAGTATTATGATTATTATATTTTTTAGATTTATTTGCTTTATTTTTACTTGTTAATAATGAATCATCAAAATTAAATCTGTTAGATGTTGGTTTTGTAGGAACTAAATGAGAAACAATTTCATAATTAATTTGATCTTCTTTGGCTATTTTTTCTTCAACTACATCAATAGATCAACCAGTTAATTTAGAAATTAATTTTATGTTCATACCATTTTTACCAATAATCTTAGGTTGAACACCATCAGCTACAACTAATGTTACATATCTAAAGTTTTCATCTTCTGATTCTTCATCTTTGGTTATTTCAACTCCAACTAATGATTCTGGAACACATGCATTAACTAAAAATTGTTTTGGATCTTCATCTCATAATATGATATCAATGTATTCATTGTTTATCATATTCATAATTTCTTTAACTCTTGAACCATTAGGACCAACACAAGTTCCTATTGGATCAACTCCATCTTGATTAGACTTAACTGCTACTTTAGTTTTAAATCCTGGTATTCTAGCAATAGATTTAATTTCAATAATTCCATTACTTATTTCAGGAATCAATTCAATTAATAAATTTTTAACTAACCCTTCATCTGCTCTTGATAAAATAATTGGTCATCCTTTTGTTTGTTCTTTAACATCTTTAATATAGAAAATATATTTTTTACCTATCTCTATATTTTCTCCTGGTATTTGGTTTTGTTTTAATAATGCACCTTTTGTTTCACCAAGATTAATTTCAATATATTTTTGATGATCATTTTCTACTTCAGCTCTAATGTTTTGGCCAATTTTATCTGATCAATTTTTATAAATTATAACATTTGATTGTTCAGATATTTTTTGCTCAAATAATTGCTTAACATGAACAGCAACTCTTCTATCTAATTTTTCAATATAAACTGGTATTTTAATAATTTCGCCTAATTTAGCTTTTGTAGAAATTTTTTGAGCATCTTCTAATGTTATTTGAATATCATCATCTATATCATCATTATCTTCAACAACTGTTTTTTCTTCTCAAGCTTTTATTTCTTGTTTATCTAAATCTATTTCCATTTTAAAAATAACATCTGGATATTCTTTTAAATAAGCTTTTTCAAATGATAATATTAAATTATTTTTAATAGTTTCAACATCTATTTTTTTAATTTCAGATATTTGATTAACTAAATCTATTATATCTTTTACTTTCATAATTCTCCTTAATAAAAAAATTATAAGTAAGCATCTCTGCTTACTTATTAAAGTATGTATTTATTATAACAAAGTTAGTTTGAATTGATTAATTTAAATTAAAATATTTAATCGATTAATTATTAAAAAAGTATAATTTAATTAAGGATAATCTATGCAAAAAAAATAAGATATTAATTGGTACACTAGCTACTCTATTTATAGTAGCATCTTATCTAATTGGTATAGGTGCATATTTTTTAATTGAGAAAAAATTATCTAAGAATCAAAAAATAATGAGAATAATTCAAACGATTACCCTTTAAATAATGATCAATCACAATCAAAATATTCAATAATTTTTAATACACAAAAAGAATACAATTATGGTTCTATATCAAAATCTGTATTAAATATTAGTAATAATGAAATTAAAAAACTTATTTTAAATAATATAGATGATATTTTTCAAATAGAAGAGAACTTCCAAAAAATTATAATTGGGAAACAAATTTATTGATAAATGTCACTCAAAAAGATAATATAAATGGAAAAATTTATTTAAATATTACTCTTAAAAATGCAAATAACAATGATAATCAAATATCAAAAGATATAGTTATCATAGGTTATAAAAAAGAACAACCATCTTCAAATGAATATTCAATTTTATTTAATAGCAATTATCAATACAACTTTGGAGAAAATAATTCTATTTCTAATATAAATGAATATTGAATAAAAGAAAAAATAATCTTAAATAAAGATTCTATATTTTCAATAAATGGAAAATTACCTAACGATTTCTCTTGAGAAAATAATTTATACATTTCTATAATTCAAAGAGATTTAGAAAACGGAAAAATATTAATAAACGTTTCTTTGTTAAATGCAAATAATCAAGGTACACAAATATCTAATAAAATTGAAGTTATTGGATTTAAAAAAGAAATAATAAATAATGATAATTATGAAATAATAGATAAGGGTTTTGGTAATTTAAATTATGGTGATTATTCACTATATGTAGATGAAGTTAATGAGTTATGAATTAAAAATAAAATCTTTGAGAATAAAGAAGATATATTTATAATTAATGGAAATCTTCCTTCCACTTTTAATTGAGAAGATAACTTATCAATTAATATAATTGAAAAACAACCTTCTCTTGGGGTGATTAAATTTACATTAAAATTAATTAATATAAATAATAATGGTGATAAATTAGAAAAAATCATAACTTTTTCTGGATTTAAACCAAAATTAGATCAAAGTGATGATTCTATAATAGCTCCAGAAAATCCTGATATAATACCACCAGATGAAATAGTTTAAAATAGACCAGAAGATTCAGAAAAATGAGGTAATACTTCTTTATCTAGAAAACCAGATAATCAAATAACTGAAGATGATATAGTTGATATGTTTGATGATTGGGTTTCAAATTTAAAGATGGGAACAATGGTTTTTGGTGAAAGAAAAATAAATTCATTAACAGTAGCTAATGGATTTGCTAAGTGATTAACCAAAAGATGAAAATACATGCCTTATCTTAATTTTTCTAACCCCGTTTTATCTACTGGATTATTTGATGATGAAGGTAATCATTATGTGGGAGACATGGATATACCAAACACAGATGAATATATCAATAAAAAAACATATTATATTGAAAGAATACAGTCATTAAAACTTGATTACTTAAATTATTCTTTTAAATGATTATATGATGGTGCAACTAAATGAACATATATAAATTTTATAAATAGTTTCTTAAATCAAATTAATTATAAAATGAGTGATGCAGATAAAGTTTGAGTTGCATTATTATATGTAATATATTATTGCAATTATCAAATGCCTTTTGACTACATACAAGGAATAATAGACCACAATGGTGTTTGTGCTGATTATGCATCATCAATGGCTTTATTATTAAAT
>CASEQO010000018.1 GCA_949290035.1 uncultured Mycoplasmataceae bacterium | reverse complement strand
ATTTATTATTTTTAAAAATAAAAAAGATAAACAAAAAGAAAATAATAAATTAAGTGTAAATAATAATAGTCAAAAATTAATAGAAGCACCAATTCCACAAATAAACATAAACAATACTAAATCAAATATAGCTCAAAACTTACAAAATAATAATAGACCTAGAAGCAATATGGCTAATAAATCTATCGGTCAAAATAATATTAATAGACGTCCTAATCAATATTCTAGTAATTTAAATAGAAGACCTCCACAACAATCAAGTAATTTAAATGCACCTAGAAGCAATATGGCTAATAGAAATAGGCAAAATAGCAATAGACCACTAAAACATCCATTATGAAGAAATTAGAATATTAAATGAATTAATTTAAAAATTAATTCATTTTTTAATTATTATAACAATGTTAAAAAATATTATTTTGTTTTATAAAATAGTAGAAAGAAACATTGAGGGATACATATTTCTTAATAATAAAATATTATCAAAATTCTAGACAGGAAATTTAAATATTCCTGTAAAAGTTAATAATCATTATAAAATTAATGGTGAGCAATTTATCTAAAACTTTCTAGTAAAAAAAGATAGTACATAGATACTATCTTTTAATAATTTTTACTAACTACATGTTTTCATGAGCACATAATATACCTAAGCAATTTTTATCTTCACTTTTGTCTTTAATTCATTTCAAACACTTTAGCATATTGCCTGAATCATATAACACCCCTGGAAGAATTCCTTTTTCCCATGACTCTTTCATATAACCATTATCTCCAACTACTAGATAATATTTATTATCTTCGATAATTTTATAAATAACACTTCCAGCAGAATGTGTTGGCGTTAGATAGGCAATGACGCTTCCATCTCCAAAAATATCTGATGATTTACCAAAAATTGCTTTCTCATCATCCTTAAAATCAATATAATCAAACGTCCTATTTTTTAATAGTTTTCCATATCGGATGCGATTTATATGCGAATACTTATGTTCTTCTCTGGAGCAGAATATTTTTTTATTTGGAAAATCATATATTCCAGAAATATGATCACAGTCTAAATGTGTCATTAAAATGCAATCTATATGTTCTCCATTAAGTTGACTCCTTGCTGATTCATCTCTTGACATTACTGGTTCACTTGCAAAGTATAAACCAAATCCAAGATGTTTCTTTGCATTTTCTACAACTTTTTCACTCCATCCTGCATCTATTAAAAAAACATGATTTGCCACATTAACATAAAAGCACTTTACTGGTACTTTTATTCTCTTATTTTTACTTTGAAATAATTCGGCTATATGCCTTTTTTCATTTATGACTACTTCTATCTGGAACACTACTTGAAACCAATGTAAAATCAGTTTGTATTGTTTCAATTTTCATTCTCCTAACTCCTATTCAATGATTTAAATATATTGCTACCTAACATTATATATAATTTTATTTTTTGTTTGTGCTAATTGGAATTCCTACTATTAGTAATGAAAATTTTTCAATCATTTTTTCGTTTTATTATAAATTATTATTAATTTCATTTGTTTCTTGTAAAATGCTACTTCTTGCAAAATATTTGTTTTTTCAAATAATTAAAATATAATCAAAATATTGATTATTAATTAGGAAATTTATGAATAAAGTGAATAATGTTTTAGTAATTGGGGGAGCTGGATATATTGGTTCAGTTTTCATTGAAGAATTATTGAAATCTAAAAAAAATATTAATGTAGTTATCTTAGATGATTTATCTACAGGATTTGAAGAAAATATAAATCCAAAATCTAAATTTTATAAAGGGTGTCAAAAAGACTATGATTTATTAACTAAAATTTTGAAAGAAGAAAATATAGATTTTGTATTTCATTTTGCAGCTAAATTAGTTGTTGGTGAATCAGTGTTTAAACCAATAGAATATTATGAAAATAATGTAGGTGGTGTTTTAAATATCATAAAATGTATGAAAGAGTGTGATGTCAAAAATATTGTATTTTCATCAACAGCTGCAGTTTATGGAAATCCAAAAGAAATTCCAATAAAAGAAGATTCATCTAAAGATCCTATTAATCCATATGGATCATCTAAATTAGCAGATGAATATTTATTAAAAGGTGCAAAAGAAGCTTACGGAATAAATTATGGAATCTTAAGATATTTCAATGTTGCAGGAGCATCTAAAAATTATGGATCTAGATTAGAAAATCCAACATTATTAATACCAGTTATTAATAAATCAATATTAAAAAAAACTGAAATGAAAGTTTTTGGAACTAACTATAAAACAAGAGATGGTAGTTGTATTAGAGACTACATTCATGTTATAGATTTAGCTAGAGCACATATATTAATGATGGACTATATGATTAAAAATAATAAATCTAATATTGTAAATCTAGGTACTACAAAAGGATTTACAGTATTAGAAGTAATTAAAACTGTAGAAAAAACTTTAAATAAAAAAGTTAATTATAAAGTAGCTCCAAGAAGAAAAGGAGATCCAGTTACTTTAATTACTAAAAATACTAAAGCAAAAAGAGATCTTAAATGAATACCTAAATATTCATTAGCAGATATGATAAAATCAGATTTTGAGTTTAGAAAGAAATATATAGATTAATATAAATTTTTTATTGAAAGGGGAAATTATGAGTTTAAACTACAAACCAAATTATTGCCAAAATTGTCAAAAAGAAAACTCTGGACTAGCAACAGGTTTTCAATGTGGATTATTATTTATATTATTATGTCTTTTTCTATTACCAGGTGTAATTTACTACTTTGTAGCTACACCAAGTAGATGCCGTATTTGCGGATTAAAAAGAAGACATAGAAAAGAAAAGAAATAATCAATTAGTTTATTAAATATAAAATTTCAATTGAAATTTTATGTTTTTATTTACCTTATAATTATTTTAAATTTAAATTAATAAATAAATTATTTATATACAAATTGTTCATATTTATATATATTTTGACATTTAGTAATAAACTATTTATATATGAATATAAGAAGAAAGATTAAAGTTTTATTACAATTTTGTTTATTAGCTTTTTGCGTTCCTCAATTATTTTTAATAACTAGTTGTTCATCAACAACGGCTTCATCTTCTTCATCTCGCGAAGAAAATAAGGAATCAACAGAATATGATGAAATTGTAAATTTTGTAAATAAATCTAATCTATATAGTAGTTGAGATAATGATTCTAATGAAACTTATTTAGAGGGTTATATAAAGAAAATAAGTATTTTTAATTTTGAAAAAGTTAAGAATAAATATCAAAATAAGGTTGCACTTAAATGATATTTAAACAATACTGAATTGTCTAATTATAATGATGTCTCAGAAATTAGTTGTTCCTCTAACGGAATATATTTAGCTAAAATATTTTACACTCCTGAAAATAAAGAAATATTTAGATTTAATTCTTTTGAATTTAAAATTGTTAATTCATTAGAAAGTGTAAGTTTAAAACTAAGTAATAAAAATCTTACTAATGACATAAGAAACATTACAGCAAGCTTAAATATAATAAGCCAAGTACCAAATAATCAATATACAATTAAATGATTTAAAAACGATGTTGAATTAAATCAATCAAGTTCACTTTTAATAAGTGAACCAGGGAATTACACTTGAAAAATATTTAATAATAGCAATAATAGAATTATTAATAGCGATAGTTTTACAATTAATAAAATTATTGATGCTACAGAATTAACACCTAGTAACATCAATTGAGATAATATAACACTAAATTTTTTAACACAAGGAAATATTAATATTTTTGACTATAACAATCAAAATATTAAATTATTAATAATAGGATTACCTACATCATTTTTTAGTAATAGATATGACTTAAAAATTATGAAAGATGATTTAGATATAACTAGTTCATTATCTATTATTAAAGATAAAAATAATAATAGTGCTTCATTTAATTTAAATTATAAAAATGGTTCTGGAACATATTCATATAAAATAATTGACAATATAGGAACAAATAATTATATTCCTCAAAATCAAACAATAAATTTAAGTTTAGGGAATGTTGTTAACTTAGATAATTTATCAATAGATCTTGAAAATAATGGGATTATTACAAGTAATAATGGAATAATATCAACATTAAATATTAACAATTCAGAAATAACTAGTCAAGATGAATTTCTAAATTATTATAATATTCAATGAATAAATAAAGATAATGGACAAATACAATTTGAAAACCAATTTGATGCAAGATTTACAGAATCGGGTAATTATACTTGCAAAATAATTTTAAAATCTAATAATAACATTAATAAAAGTATTGATTTTGGCATAATTGTTGCGGATTCTATAATTGATTTTGAAATAAATTCTCCAAAAACAATTATAGGTAATTCAATTAATGATACATATAATACTTTTACCTTAGATATTAAAAATTTTGAGTTGCTAAGACAAAATAATTATCAAATTTATTTAAACGAAACATTAATTGATAATTCAATATTAGAAATTAACATTGATAATTTAAATAATCAGGATAATATACTTAAATTAAGTCTAAATAATGTTATTACTCAAACTTATAATATAGATACATTTGTTAACATGTATAAAGATACATTATATTTAACTGACGATAATATGACTTTATATAATATTAATCCATTATATGTTGAAAGTAATGGAAGCGTAGCTGATTCAAGTTCTAAATTTAAGACATTAACTACAAGTTCAATTAAAAGTTTCTTATTTAGCAAATATACTAAATTATATATTAAATCTAATATGCTAACGAGTTTCAAATCTAATGCTACTATTTCTACATTAGATAAATATAATTCTATGGGATTACCAATAAATTTAGATCCATATGAATGAACGGGTGTATTCCAAAATTGAGAAGGATTAACTGAAGTTAATATAGATGCTCCAAACTTTGATTTTCTAGACAAATCGTCATTTTATAGTTGTCCAAATTTAAGAAAAGTTGTTATTAAAAGTGATCAATTATTTAAAATTGAAAACTATGCTTTTAGAGATTGCTCTAATTTATCTCAAGCTATAATGCCTGAAAAAGTTGAATACATTTCTGCGCAAGCTTTTTTTAACACAAGATCACTAAAAAACTTTAGTTTTTCTCCTAATTTAAAATCATTAAGTTTACAATCATTTAAAAATACAGGTTTAGTATCTGTAGATATTTCTAATTGTAAAAAAATATCATTAGGTAACGGAGCGTTTAGTAAAAATATTTATTTAAAAGAATTTAAATATTATGGAGTGAATGTTGATGATATAGGAGATAACACAATAACTTCTAAAATAGATGAACCAGGATTATCAATAATTAATGAATCTGCTTTCCAAGATTGTAATTCATTATCAAAATTTTATCCAGTTAATAAAATCTCTAATGTTAATGATGGTGAGATTTATTTGAGTGATTATGTTATTTTAGGTAAAGATAATTTTAAAGGTTGTTCAAAGGTGAAAAAAGTAATTCATTATCCATCTAAAACACCTAATGTTCCTCCAGGTATGTTTTCAGATACTTCTTTAGAAGAATTTACATTTACACCAAATATAAAAACTATTGCTGTTGATTCTTTTGGAGGTATATTAAGTAATAAATTTACTAATATGGTTGTTCCAGAAGGTGTTAAATATATTGAACATAATGCATTTGCAGGTTCTTCAATAGAAACCATAAGTCTTCCATCTACTTTAGAAAAATTAGGCATAAACATATTATCTGATTGTCTCATAAAAAAAGTTAATATCAATTTTGATCATATTTCATTAACAGATGAAAATCAAATGATTTCAAATGATCCTGGAAATGAATTAATAAAGAAAAGTATTTTCCAAAATATTTATATAAATGATGACTCAAAAGATCCATTAGTAGTAGAATTTGGAAGAAATGTTATTCAATGGAATGATAGTTCACCAGTAAATAGTAATAGAGAATATTTAACATTAGAAGATTTATTGTGATTTATAAAAGAAAATGATACAACTAATGTAGTTCAATATAAATGTTATTCTGAAACTTTAAAACAACAATTAATGTCAATTGGTATTTTAGAAAAAAATATAATAGTTACTTCTTAATTAAAAATAATAATTTTAGAATGAGATATTTTCGTTGTAATCTTACATTATTAAATACTAAGGTTTTTTTCTTAATATCAAAAATATTAAATTGATTATTATAACTAAATAAATTAGTAAAAAAGATAGTTACCCCGTCTAAGTAATTATCTTTTTTAATTTAATATATTGAATTAAGTTTGCTAATCAATTTTTTCAACTTCTTATAAGAAAACTCAATAGGTTTTTTACTACTTTATTATTTGACACATTTTGTCCTTTATTTAATTAAATAATCCTAATATAACTCGCCAAGAGCACTCATTGGAACAAGAGTTGAAATTATTATTATAATTATTAGACCTCCAACTAATGATCATAATAATGTCAATTTTTTCTTTCTTTTTTTTCATTCTTTTGGTGTATATTCTTGACCAGTTTTTTATCAATGTGCTTTTTAGGTTCGTTACCGTTATTCTTGTGTCTTTTCTTTAAACCACAAATATAACATCTAGATGGAGTAGCTAAAAAATAATAAATAACCCCAGGAAATATAGCACATGTTAATAACAATATAAAAATAAGATATTGAAAACTTGTAGTTTTCCACCTTGTTCTCTTCCACAATTTTCACAATAATGTGGTCTATAATCTAATGACATATTTATTCTCCTTTTAAAAAATTATTATAAAAACTAAAATATATTAATCTATATGATAGTTTTTACATTAATAATCATACACAAGAATTTATAAGATATATATAAGATTGTTAATATTTAACTTTTCTTTATAACTTAATTTATTAGTGTGTAATTGATTAAATAAATTCTATATTTGTAATTTTTAAAAAAATACATATAAAAAATAGACAATTTTTCTTATGAAAAAATTATCTATTTTATATTATTTTTTAGATTTACTTTTAGATTCTTTTTCTATTATAGGTAATGGTTCATTAGGGGTATTTTCCATATGACTATTAAACACTTTCATATCTAACATATATCTACATTTTGGAAAGCCTGTACATGCTATAAATTCACTACCTTTTTTATTTTTTCTAATAATTACATTTTTTCCACACTTAGGACAAGGTATATTTAGTTCTTTTGCTTCTGATTTTTCTTTTAGTGATTCTGTATGTTTACATTCTGGATAATTAGAACATCCTATAAATTTACTTTTATATCTCATAGATATTTTGTAAACTAAGTCATGTCCACATTCAGGACATTCTCTTCCTACTTTTTCATCTTCTACTTTTTGCATATTTTCTTTTGCATTGGTAAATTTATCTTGGAATTCTGGACTAAATTTAGATAGTCAATCAGTTCAATTTTCTTGCCCTGCAGCAATATTATCTAATTTATCTTCCATTTTTTTAGTAAATTCTTTGTTTATTTCATCTGGAAAGAATATGTCTAATTGTTCTATAACTTTTTTCCCCATATCAGTAACATGATATGCTTTATTTTCAAGTGTTGCATAGTTTCTATCTAAAACTATATTTACCATAGTATTATATGTTGAT
>CASEQO010000017.1 GCA_949290035.1 uncultured Mycoplasmataceae bacterium | reverse complement strand
TTATCTAATAATTTATCAAACTTTGATTTTAACTTTTTTGATTTATCTGAATTAGATAAAACATAAAAATACTTATTTTTCATTTTCAATTGCCTTTTGATGAGCAATTTCAGATTCAGTTAACTCATATTTATTAATTCATTCATCATACTCATCAATAACTTTATTTGATGTATTTAAGTAATTTTTATTATTTTGTAGATTGTCTTTTTTAATATGTTGTGTTTGTTCATCAATTTCAAATATTTTTAATCCTTCTCCATCATTTTGAACTTCTATAAAATCATTATTATTTTGTTCATCATCACTCATTGTAATATTTTTTAAAAAAGGATCTTCTGATAAATCAACTGTTATAAAATCATCATTTTCATTATTATTTAAATTATTTTCTATATTAATATTTGAATCTTCTTTTTTTTCTTCAGATAATTCATTAGGACTATTATTTCCTTCAAAATTAACATTTTCATTTAAATCATTTGATAAGTCTTGATTATCTAAAATAATTTCATTATTTTCTTTTATACCATCATTTTTAATGTATGTTGGTTGTATAAATTCATCGTCACTATCTGATGTTTTTTCTAATTCATTATTAATTACATTATCATCTTGTTGGTTATTGATCACATTGTCATATTGTTCGTTATTGATTGCGTTATCATCTTGATTTGTATTAAAATTATCTTCTATAGAATTTTCATCATCTAAATAATCACTTACTAATGATTCTTCAACTACAGTTTCATTATTAGATAATGAATAATCAATTTCTTTGTTGTCATCTAAAACTTCATCTTGTGTTGTACTAATAAAATCATCATTACTATCTATAGATTCATTAGATTCATTTTCAATTAAAGTATTATTAACTTCAACATTATTTTCATGTTCATTGTAATTAATTTCTATAAATTCATCTTCTTCATAGCTTTCTTGTTGAACATTATTATTGCCTTCTAAATCTTCAACTACATGTTCTAAATTATCATTTTCAATCTCTAAATTTTCTTCATTTACATTAGAATTATTTTCTTCTTCAAATTTAAAATTATCAAAAGAATTATCATCATTTATATTTGCATTATTTTCAAAATTATCATTTTCATAATCATTATCTATTTCTAAATTTAAATTATCATAATTTGGATTTTCATTATTTTTTTCATCAAAATTAAAATCCTCAAAAGAAATTTCATCATCTAAATTATTTTGCTTAGATAAAAAATCATTTTTTTCATTTTCTAATTGTTCAAGAAAACTTTTATTTTTATTTTCAATTTCAAAAAAATCAAAGTGATTTTTATGTTGATTATCATTATCAATTATTTTATTTCTTGCATCAATATATTTTTTAAATACATCATCATTTTTATTTAAATTTTGACTATCTTTTTTAAGTTCTTCAAATTGATCCAATAATGATTCTTTACCAACTAATCTATCATTAATTTTCTTTAAATTAAATAAATTAGAATTATCAATACTTAATAAGTCTTCATTTGTATTTTTATTATTAGAATACTTTGATTTTATTTCACTTAATATTTTTTCTTTTTTATCTAATCAACAACATTCTTCTGTACCATATGGTTTGTTGCAATCAATAAATACATTTTCTATTGATTCATTTTCAATTCATGAATCTAGTATTTCTTCATTTAAACCCATCATACAATTTTTAACTTTACCACTATATGATAAAAATAATATAATTGGAAAACTTCCAGTATCTTTTAAATTAAATTTAATTATATTTAACAAAACATTTTCAGATAATGAATTATAGTCTAAACTATTTTCACTAAAATAACTTGCTTTTGGTCTTAAAAAATTTAAAAATGATTTACCTTTAATAGATGACAATAACTTAATATGATCATCATTTAAACATTCTAAAGATGTATTAACTTCTTTATATGTTTGATTTCTATCTTTCACATATTCAATTATTTTTTTTGATGAAATACAATCACTTTTTGTAAAAATTAAAAACATAAAACCCCTATTTAAGATAAAATATCATAAAATAATTATATCTAATAAAATTAGATATTTTTAAATAATACAAAGGAAAAATATATGAAAATATTAACAGGGATTCAATCAACAAATAATTTAACTTTAGGTAATTATTTAGGAGTAATTAAACCTCTAGTTGAGCTTTCGAAAAAAAATGATTTGATACTTTTTATTGCAGATTTACATTCAATAACAACACCATTTAACCCAGATGAATTAAAAGAGAATAGAAAAAATAGTGCATTAATTTACAAAAGTGTTGGATTTGATTTTAATAAAAGTTTAATTTTTTATCAATCTGATGTAAAAGAACACCTTGAATTAAATTATATTCTTCAATGTCATTCAAACATTGGTGAACTTCAAAGAATGACACAATATAAAGATAAAAGTCAAAAACTAATTCAGAGTAATAAAACTATAAATATTCCAACAGGTATTCTTGTTTACCCAATATTAATGGCTTCAGATATTTTATTATATGATGCAGATATAATATATGTGGGCAAAGATCAAAAACAACATATAGAATTAACAAGAGATATTGCTCAAAGATTTAACAAAAAATATAAAAATGAAATTTTTAAAATACCAGAACCATCATTTAATTCTTTTGGATCAAAAATACTAGATCTACAAGATCCATCAATCAAAATGTCAAAATCAAATACCAATCACAAAGGTACAATTTTTTTATTAGAAGATATTGAGCAAATAAGAAAAAAAATAATGAGCGCAAAAACTGATTCATTAGACAATGTAAAATATGATGAACAAAATCAACCTGGAATATCTAATTTAATTGCAATCTATTCACTAATAACAAATAAAAAAATAGAAAAAATTGAAGAGGAATTTAAAGGTAAGCAATATGGTGAATTTAAAAAAGAAGTTGCAAATAAAGTTTGTGAAGAAATAAAAAATATTCAAGAAAAATTTAATTATTGAAAAACTCATTCTAATGAAATAGAAAATCAACTTTTTAATAATGCAAAAAAATGCCAAAAAATTGCATCAAATAAAATGGAAAAAATTTATAAGGTATTAGGGCTAAAATAATATGAAAAAAAACGTAAAATTAATAATATCAGATTTAGATGGAACACTATTAAATAATAAAAGTGAGTTATCAAAAGAAACCATAAGAGTAGTAAAAGAGTTAGTTAAACAGGGACATTT
>CASEQO010000016.1 GCA_949290035.1 uncultured Mycoplasmataceae bacterium | reverse complement strand
GGACATTTTGTTTAATAATTAATATACATATAAATATTAATAATGTTATTTATAAAATAATTTTATATAATATAAAGAATGAAAGAAGTTAAATAATGAAACATCATTGGTTTAATAAAAATTCTCCAAAGAAAAAATATAAAGTATTTTTTACAAAAATTATATTTATATTTTGACTTTTATTATTATCAACTACAATATTTTATTTAAGATCAGCTATAGTTAGAATTAATGAAGAAGTATTATATAATCTTGAATTTGATACTCAAACAATGAAATTAAGAGATTTAATTAAACAGTTAGCTACAGGTACACAAGGGCTTTTTCCTAATATTGATATTATAATGCCTTCAACAATTATTCAAGAATATAAAATAACTAAAACTATTTATGCACCTTGAATGTACTCAGAAATGGCATTTGCAATATTACTATTAATATTATCTATATTAACATTAGTGTGCATTATATTATATGCATTTAATTTTGATTTTAAAAGATTTTTGAAATCTAATGTAAGTACATATATAATTGGAGCATTAATTTTATCTTGTTTAACTTGTGGTATTTTAGGGATAATGACATTTGCTCAAAAAATTGAGTTTTGAAATATGTTTAGTAGTGGAGCAATTAAGATATCTAATTGAGTTGATTATGTTTATAATGATCTATTTGAACAATTAAAAAATCACAAACTTTCTAACACTATACTTATACCTATATTAAGGGATGCAATATCTTCAATGATTCCAAGTACTATCTTAATAGTAAGTAAACAAACTTTTATAGATGTTTATTCTTATTCAATAGGTTCAATGATATTAGGTATTTTATCTATATTCATGACTATTATTTTATATCCTATAATAGTTTTATTTAAATTAAAAGATAAGAAGATAAAAACAAAAATATTAAAAATATATTTATCTAAATTTACCATAATATTCTTCACTATATTTATTTCAATATTTACGTTATCGTCATCTGGATTTTATTTAACTAATTTTATAAAAGATGTTACTTCTGAAGCACAGTCAGAAACTATAGATATTTGAAATACTGCTACTGCATATACTGTTTCAACATTACTAGTTTCATTGTTATTAATATTCTTTACTATACTAGTAAATATATTTGTATTTAATGGTATCAGAAAATACAATAAAACAAATACTATTAAAAAGTTAATGTTTTTAAAATAAAAATGATTTGTTCTATATAAACAAATCATTTTATTTTTAATCTTCTCAATTAGTTTCATCAATATATTTTTTTGCAGAAAGTGCAGCTATAGTTCCATCAGATATTGCTGTAGATATTTGTCTAAAACTTTTTTTATTAACATCTCCTGCAGAATATAATCCAGGTATTTCTGTTTCCATATTTTCATTCACTTTAATAAATCCATTTTCTTTTTTTAAAAATGATTCATCAAATAAATTTGACATTGGATCAAAACCAACAAATGGAAATACTGCACTTACATTAATGTTAGATTTTTGATTAGTTCTTACATTTTTTATAGTTATTGAATCTACTAATGAATCTCCATTAATAGATTCTACAACTGAATCAAGAACTAATTGAATTTTAGAATTTTGTTCAACTTTTTGAACTACTAGATTATCAGCTCTAAATTCATCTCTTCTATGTATTAAATATATTTTGCTACAAATATCAGCTAAATATAATGATTCTTCTAAAGCTGAATTTCCTCCACCAACAACAGCTACATCTTTATTTTTATAAAATGCTCCATCACATATTGCACAATAGGATACACCTTTATTAAAGTGTTCATCTTCTCCTATTGCACCAATTTTTCTTTCTTTCATTCCTGTAGCAATTATAACTGTTTTAGAATAATATGTAGAACCATCTTCAGTATAAACTAAAAATGTATCATGTTCTTTGTTAATTTTTATAACATTTCCATATTTAAATTCTACACCTAGTTCTGTGGCTTGTGAAAGCATTTGTAAAGCTAAATTGTATCCTTCTATTTTTTTAAAACCTGGATAGTTTTCTACAAATGCAGTTTTAGTTACTTTTCCTCCAGGTGTTTCTCTTTCAAAAAAAGCTACTTTTAAACCTGCTCTTTTTGAATAAATAGATGCAGTTAACCCTGCAGGGCCTCCACCAATAACTAATACATCAAAATAATTAGGACTTCTTTTATAACTTTGAGTTATTCCCATAAATTTCTCCTAGTGACCTTTGTAATAATATATTTCGTTTGGATTTCTAATAAAAACTGGTTTTCTAGATAATCCATAATTTTCTGAATTAGGATCTCTATTCATCAATTCTGCTCTAAATGATGAATTCATAAATGCTCATAATTTAATAAATTGATATGAAATTCATATTCAAATAAAATATCAAACTTTAAAATTTCTATGCTTTATTATAACTAAATGATTAACTATAACAAATATTATTCCACTAACTAACATTAATCCCGTTACTACATATGTAGTTACAAAATTAAATTTTGCATCTCTTAGTGGTTCCATAATAATTCTTATAATTCCATAAGAAATAAAATATCCTGCAGCTATATCACCAACTTTATGTTGCTTAACAAATTCCATTCCTACATATAATAAAATAAATACTCAGAAGTTTGCAAAAGATTCATATAAAAATAATGGTTGTCTTAAAACATAATCCCCTATATTTTCATCAAATATTCACATTCCATCATAAACTGCTGGCATACAATATTTTAATCAATCTAAAGCATGACTTCCTTCTGGTACAATAGCACCATATAATTCACCATTTATAAAGTTACCTCATCTACCAATAAGTTGCCCAACTAAAATACATGGTATTATAGCATCTGCATATAAAAACATAGATACTTCTTTTACATTTTCTTTCCCATCTTTTAATGTTCTAACATGATATCTAGGTTTTCTTAATATTATAGGAAAATAAATACATGCTACAAATACTGTAAGCATTACCCCACCTTGAATAGCCATTCCTTTGAATTTAAAAAACTCTATTATCCAATCTCAAAAATCATCACCAACAAATTCTGAATCACCAATAATATATGACCAAGATCTAGCACCAATTATT
Organism: uncultured Mycoplasmataceae bacterium; assembly: GCA_949290035.1. Taxonomy (GTDB): domain Bacteria; phylum Bacillota_I; class Bacilli_A; order Mycoplasmatales; family Mycoplasmoidaceae; genus CAMREV01. The sequence continues at coordinate 2,554 of CASEQO010000016.1, read as the reverse complement.
GCTGTTGGTATGGCTATAAAACAAAATCAGAAAAATGGTTCTAAAGGAATTTTATACCAAAACTTTATTTTACATGCTGCAAAAGCAATAGCAACTGCAAAACCTATAAATGCTAATATACCATATCATGATATATTTAAACTTCCTCATTCAATAGCAATATCACTTATATGATTGTCACCTTGTGCAGCATATAAATTAACTAATAAAGTAGACATATTATTCATAACTATCCTTCATTATTCATAATTAGTTTTTGCTTATTAACAATAACTTCTATAATATCTGCTGCATTTCTACCTGGTGATATAGGTAATTTATAATAAGGGATATTAATACCTGCTAGTTCTTTATAAGCACCATCTCTACCTAATCTTTCAAATGTCGTTTTATCATTTAACATAGACATTTCTATTATTACAGAAATCTCAATTTCATTTTTGATTTGTTGTATCCCATATAATTTAGCAATATTTAATATACCAATTCCTCTAATTTCTATAAGATTTTTTGTAATATCATTTGATTTACCCATTATTCTATCAAATAGTCTATAATATTCTACAGCATCATCTGAAATAAAAATATGACCTTTTTTAAGTAATTCTAACGTTATTTCTGATTTCCCTATTCCTGAATCTCCAATTATTAAAACACCCATTCCAAAAACTTCTACTAAATTACCATGAATCATGATTTTATCAGACAATAATCTAAGTAGTTCAATATTAACAATTGTATTTATTTCACTACTTGATGATTGAGAACTAAAAACAGCTATTTGATGTTTTATAGCACAATCTTTTATCATTTCATAAGGGAATGATCTAGATAAAATAACAGCTGGAGGATTTAATTCAAAAATGGCTGACAATTTATTATTAATTTCATTTTTGGAAAATCTTTTTAAATACTTATATTCTTCATTACCAAATAAAATACAAGCAGTAGATTTTTTTCTTGTTATAAACCCAGAAAGTTCTAGCCCCATTCTAGTCATTCTTGAAGATGTTATTGGGCTTTTTTTTCCTTCATTTTCTACTTTAAATTTAGGGAACTTATCTCTTAATGTTTCTCATGTAATTACTTGTTTCATACTAAATAAAAAATCCTAAAATAACTACACCAACAGCCATAAACATTGCTGCTAAATAATTATTCCCTGAATTTTGACTAAATGATTCTATATCAAAAACATTTAATATAAATAAAACTCCAAATGTTATAAATAATGCTGCTAAAAGAATCATTATTATTAAATAAGCTATTTTGATAAAAAATCTAGATTTATTAGATACATTCTTTAAAAAGAATGTATCTTCACTTTTATCATTTGGACTATTTTTAAAATTATTCAAATCATATTTAAATAATTTATAAACATAAGAAATAATAGGAACTTTATGTTCATCCATAAATTCAATAAAATTAAATGGTTTAGATTCTTTTTGATCACTAGTACTTTCTTTTTTATTATTTTCTTCTTGCTGTTGTTGAGCTTGTATGTCTTGTATATCTATAGAATCTTTTATCTCTTTTTTATTTTTCTTTTTCTTATTATTAGCCATACTAAAACCTTAAATATAAAATATATTTATATTTAATAATTATACTAAATAAAATTATTTAAATATAAGAATAGAGTGTTATATTGAAATTTAATGCATAAAAATATTAATATTTTATTTAGATGTAGTTTTAGGCATTAATCATCCAAATAATATATAAAGTGTCACAAATATTTCCAACATTAATAAAGAAGATTTATAATATTGTTCTCTATTGTAATTTCTAACATTAGTATCATCTTCTAGTGATTTATCATATTGTTCTAAAGGTGTATTCTGAAACGAATTATTTGATTTTAATAATACACTTTCTTGATAAACAGGATAGTAAGGTGATATCATTACTAATAAAAAATTATCAATTGATGTATTAGAAAAATATGATGTTGGTATTGATCATTGATTAGATATAAAATTATATACATTATATTCAATTGGATTACCATCTTCATCTAATATAGGATCATTTTTTTCGTCAACTAATTGTTTTCTTTCAATTACATCAAAATATGAATCATTAGAAGCAAAATATACATTAGCTTTAAAACTATTTAAATTATTTAAATATTCAAAAGTATCACTACTGTGAAAATCATTGTAAAAAGGTAAATAAATTAAATCAGTCTCAAATGATTTTAAATTAGTATTAAAAGCTTTATTTTCAACATTATATAAATATGTAGAATCTATAGTGTTTGCATAAAAATTTATACTCTCTAGATTAATAAATTTAGAAAATGCATTTTCAGATATATTAATTACAGTTTTATTATCATTTTCTATATTTATATTGATTGAAGTTATATCTTCATAAAAAGTATTTTCACTTAATCATTCTATTTTTGGTTCTACAAAATTAATATATGAATATTCATTATTTTTAGAATAATAATTTGATTCTAAATATAAATTTAAAACATTATTATCTGAATATTTTTGACATCCAGAATCAATAGAAAAATCTAATATATCTATAGTTATTGTTT
>CASEQO010000015.1 GCA_949290035.1 uncultured Mycoplasmataceae bacterium | reverse complement strand
TAATACTTGGAATCAATTTTTAGAATTCACTAATTTGCCTGAAAATTCAAGAACTGTTAGTGCTCAGGTTATTAATTGGAATAATACTCTTGGTACTGTTTCAGTTGAAATTACAATTTCATCATATTTTGATACTAACTATCAATATATAGAACAAAATAAATCGTATAATTATACATTTAATAACCTTAGAAAAATAGAATCAAATGGTGAAACTACATTAACATTTGATGTTGTAGGATTTAGAGAATATACTAAAAACAATTTTAAATATCCTTCTCAAGTTCAAGCAAATGATATTCTACAATATATTAAAATAAATAATCCATATACACCTGTATCAAGATACTCTTTAGGAACACAAATTAATATTAAAAGTATGCAGGCAAATGATGCAACAGGAACTATATCAGTTAATATAGAATTAAAAAATAGATTAGTTAATAGTGGTAACGGATGAGTTCTTGACCCAACAAGTGTTATGCAAACTGCAGTATTTACATGTGCTTACGAAACAGGGACTAAATCTGGAACAACTCGTATAGTTGCTAAAGATTTAAAAGGTATAGATATTCCTGAAACTATAGAGACATATGAGTTTAATAAATATTTTACAGTTGAAAATCCATTATATGGAGAACAGCCTAAAGTTGATATTATAAAAGATAGTGAAGGAAATATTATTAGTGGTAATATTTCTACTACTAATAATTGATTAGTAATCAATAAAATAGAATCATTTCCAAGTGAAAGAAAAGTTGTAGCTAGTGTTGTATTTAACTCAAGAATTGTAAATGGAGAATTAGAGAAAAAACAAAGTACTTTAGAAGTTGTTAATTATTCATTTACTTCTAATTCACAAATAGATAGAGGTGATGATTGACAAAATGGTACTAATTGAATGTGATTAATTATTGGTATAGGAATAGCATTTGCAGCAATGTTATTAATCATAGTTCTTATTTGTGTTATATGTTCAATCATTAGAAGAAATTATGAATGTGATCAAAAGAAAACTATTCATATGTGAAATCCAAATTCTGCATTACCAAGTACTACAGGTGCTTTAGCTTATGATACTAGACCACAATTAACTACTACACAAAATAGTGTAAGACAAATTGAACATAGACCTGTTCAACAACAAAGACCTGTTCCTCAACAAACAACTACAACAAGAAAAGTAGTACGTTCATCAAGTAGTAATAGTTCTAGTAATATAAATAAAGAACCAGAAATAAAACAAGTTACACCTAGAAAAGGAAATGTAGATAATGCAATAAAACCAACTGCAGTAAAAAATAGTTAGTAAATAAATATAAATAATATAAAAAAGGAGTGAAAATGAAAAGGAAATTATTAAAAATGTTTTTTAGTATTTCTCCAATATTATGTCTAGCTCCTTTTTTATATTTTGGAATTAACAAAGCTATTAATCAAAACAATGAAAATAAATCATTAATAAATAAAATAAATAGTGTTAATTATAATAAATTAGCAAAACAAGAAATAACTAATTATTATGAAATATTAAATCAATCTAGTGAAGTTACATTAAGTGGTGAAACAAAAAATGTTTTAGAAGCTAATGCATACTCTTGGGAAATACCATATATTTTAAATTATGAATGTGATCAAAAATTAAAATATAATAATTCACTTATAACAAAAGAATTATTTAAAATAAAAAATTCAATTCTTAGTGGATATAAAAGAAGTGAAAGTGGTAGTACAGTTACACAACAATTCAGTGTTAGTGATCTATACTTATACCAAATAAACACTGTTTATTTAAGTGATAGTGAAGTAAGTTTTGATATCTATCTATCTGATAGTCAAAATAATATTTTGAAGTTAAATTATGAAACATTATTACAGTTTAAAAAAACTACTCCTAGTACAAAAGTTATTTTAAATGGTGATTATTCAGATACTAATCCAAGTGATATAAGCAATAATATTGTTATAAAAACAGAGTTTTTACAAAAAATTATTGTTTATACTACATATGATGAATATGGATATAGAATACTTCCATTTAATAATGAAAATGATCAAATGAAAAAGTTTTATAGTAATGGAACTATTCAAGTACCAATAAATCAACCTTCAAAAAGAGTTAATATCAATTCTTCAAATGATACTGATGGAACAATTGGTTTAAATATTGTTTTAGAAAGCAACAATGATTTCTTTCCTATAACAGGTTTTGATAGTCAAGGAATACCATTTAATTTTGGTAGTTCTAATAGCACAAGTGATTATTCATTTAATTATAATTTAGTTACTAGATTACCAAAAGAATCAAAACCATGAATATTTAGAGGTGACGATGGTAATTTCTTAATGTGAACAATTATTTCTGCTTCTATATTAGTATTTATTAATATTCTAGCTATTATTATATATTATGTAGGACAATCTAAAAAAGAATATAAAATTTATAGAAGAAATCTACATAAAGTTATGAATAGTAATGCAGCACTAGAAAATAAAAATTTATCTAATAGCAGATTAGCTTATGATAATGTACATGTTAATAATAATTCTAGAAATCAATTAGAGTATAACAATCCTAATAGAAATAAAAATATTAGATAGAAAAAATAAAAAAATGTGGTATTATAAAAATGTAATATAATCTTATTCATAGTTTAATTAAGTTGCATTTAAGATGCATAAAATGAAAATACTTCCTGCGCTAACAGGAAGTATTTTTACTACTTAAATGCTTGTTCCACTTATTAACTATGAATAATGATAATTATTAATATTAGTATTAATATGATCTTCTTCATAAGATATTAAGTTGCACTTAAGTAGTAGGAGTAAATTATTATTCATAATATCCTCTATTTATATATAAAACGCAAAATAAAATTTTTTTAAAAAAAT
>CASEQO010000014.1 GCA_949290035.1 uncultured Mycoplasmataceae bacterium | reverse complement strand
TTTAAAATAAATTGTTTATATAATATTTGTATATATTATTTTATAAATATTTCTTCATTATGATATTTTAAATATTTTAATGTTGAATCACATATAGATTTATTATTTTGTATTTTAGAAAAACAAGGTTCATATTCTTTCATTAATAAATCATAATCATCTTCTTTAAATTTTGAAGATATTTTAACTTTTCATTGTTCATCAAAAGTAAAATATCCACTATCAAATAGTTTATGATGATTTTTACAAAGTGTTATACCATTGTTGATATCATATCTTTCTATTTGATTATTACACATTGAATATGGTTTTATATGACAAGCTTCTAAAATAGCTGGGTTTTCTACACAACAAATAATACATTTTTTATCATTGTCTTTTACTAATTTTGAAAATACATGTTGAAACTTTCTAGTATTAGATATTTTATAATCATCATCAGAACTAGATATTATCATTTGATATATTGATGTATCATAATTTATAATCTCATCTCTAGATAACCCATCATAATCTGGAATACAAGTTTTTAATACATCAAATGAATAATTTAATAAATAATCATAAAAATATTCATAATCATTATATGGATAATTTAGTTTTATAGTTTTATTCTTTTTATTAATTTCAAAATATTCAGGAGCAGCATCGTTAATTTTTGATGCTGGTAATTCAAAAACATGACTTATAATTTGTTTTTTAAGAACTTGATTATAAACACCAAATCATTGTTTTTTAGCTTTTACATATTTTTCTAAAAAATATGAAAATACACTACTTGAAAATATTAAATCATAATACATTTTTATAAATCTATCATTATTTAATATACATATTTCTTTATTAAAAGCTTCTTTTGGATCATCTATAGATTTTAATAATGAAATTATTAAAATAGGTTTATAAGGATATTTTAATTTCTTTACTTGCTCATTAATTTCTTTTTTAGCTTCTTCTGATTTAAAATTATCATCATGACTAATATTTGTAATATTAGCATTACAAGGAGCAGTCTTTTTAATACTTTTAATAAACTTTAATAAATTTTTATCTTGTTTCATAACATAAAAAATTATACCAACTATAGTTGGTATAATAGTTAAATATTTTTTATAATCTTATAAAGAAACTTGAATTTTATATATAAATAAAACGTATTTACTTAATTTTGTAAATACGTTTTTAATTTATTTATTACTTAATACTTTTATAAATGTATCTTGCGGAATTTCTACATTTCCAATAGCTTTTAGTTTTTTCTTACCTTCTTTTTGTTGTTCTAATAATTTTTTCTTTCTAGTTATATCTCCACCATAACATTTAGCTAAAACATTTTTTCTTAAAGCTTTGATAGTTTCTCTAGCTATTATTTTTCCTCCAATAGCAGCTTGTATAGGAACTTCAAATAGATGTCTAGGAATAGTTTCTTTTAACTTTTCACAAATTATTCTAGATTTTTCTGCAGCAAAATCTTTATGTTGAATTGCTGATAAAGCATCTACTTTCATGCCATTAATTAATATGTCTACTTTTACAAGGTTTTGTTTTTCATATCCAATTAATTCATAATCCATAGTTGCATACCCTCTTGATATTGATTTTAAATTATCAAAGAAAGAATACATGATTTCAGCTAATGGTAATTTATAAATTAATTTTCTTCTAGTATTATCAATGTAAATTAGATCTAAATATTCACCTCTAGAATTTTGACACAATTCCATACAATTACCAATGAATTCATCTGGAGTTATAATTTCAACTCTAACCATAGGTTCATGAATTTCTTTTATTTTTGTTCTATCTGGAAATTTAGCAGGGGAATCAATATCTATAATTGTTCCATCAGTTAAATAAATTTTATAAATAACTGAAGGAGCTGAAGCAATTAATTCTATATTATATTCTCTTGTAACCCTTTCCTTTATTACATCCATATGTAATAATCCTAAAAATCCACATCTAATTCCAAACCCTAATGCTTGAGATGTTTCATATTCAAAAGTTAATGAAGAATCAGATAATGATATTTTTTGTAATGCTTCTTTAAAAGCTTCATATTGTGAAGTATCTATTGGATATAATCCACAATATACCATAGGTGATATTTTTTTATAACCAGGTAATGGATCTGTTGCTGGGTTATTTTCTAAAGTTATAGTATCACCTACATTAATAGTTTTAATATCTTTTATTGATGCAGATATTCACCCAACTTCTCCATCAACTAATTCTTCTTTATTTAAAATTTTAGGAGTATTAACTCCTAATTCAGATATTGTATGAACTATACTATTAGATAAGAATTTAATTTTATCTCCTACTTTTAATTTTCCAGAAACAACTCTAACTAATAAAATAACTCCTCTATATGAGTCATAATAAGAATCAAATATTAAAGCTTTTGTTTTTGAATTATCTTCTTGTTGCTTTGGAGATGGTATTTTTTTTACAATAGCTTCTAATACTTGATCAACATTTAGACCTGTTTTAGCTGATATCATAGGAATATCACTACAATCTAAACCTATAATATCTTCTATTTCTTTTTTTATTCTATCTGGATCTGCAGATGGTAAATCAATTTTATTTAATATTGGAACTATTTCTAAATTATTTTCTAAAGCTAAATAAACATTTGATAATGTTTGAGCTTCTACACCTTGAGAAGCATCTACAACTAATATTGCGCCTTCACATGCAGC
>CASEQO010000013.1 GCA_949290035.1 uncultured Mycoplasmataceae bacterium | reverse complement strand
TTTCAAAATCTATATTCTGTAAAGATTTTTTATCACCAGATTTTTCAAAGAAACCTCTAGAGGTTTCATCTCCAGCTAACAATTTATATCTCAGTTCTTGAACTCTATGAATATATTCAAATAAATATTCTCCATTTGGTAATTTATTAAAAATATTTCTTTCCTTAATTTCTATAATATTTTCTTTGAAAAAATCTCTATATTTTTTTAATTCATCAAAATTAAAGTCATCTTTAGTTTTTGTTAATGGTGCTCCTTTAATATTGAATAAAATATCTTTTGAACTAATTCCTAGAATATTAGAAAGTAATGTTTTACCGATTTTTTTATTATCAAAAATAGAATTATTTATCAAATTAATTATTTCTTCTTTTGATAGATATTCATTTTCACTGATATCTATTTTTTTACAAAAAACTAATTGAGAAATTATATTACATAGTTCATTTATAGAGTAAAAAGAGGAAAGTTTGTATTCTGATACTAAATCATTTCCTTTATTTCTTGCTATAGATATCTTACATTTACCTATTTTTCTATCTCATAAATATTTTTGCTTTGGATTACCACTTTCATCATATTCAATCCCTCACTTAGAAGGATTAGATTTTAGTTCAGGTACATATTGTCCTGGACCTTTTGAAAAATCTCTATGTCTAAAAAATAGTTCCTTTTTATAAAATTCCTTAAATTCTTCTGTAACATATTTACAATTATTCAAAATTATTTCTACATCACATCAATTATGAAAAATTGAAAAAGAATTATTTCCATTATGTTTTGATCTATATTTACCATAATACTTTAGATAAATATCTTCAAAATAATTTTTCAAAACTGATTGTTCATATCCATAAATATCAGGTTTTTTGTAAGAAAGGTGAAATGCACCTCTATTATTTAATTTGAAGTATAAAAATAGGAATAGTTCTTTTGGATTTAATCCCTGTTCAAATCCTTTTTTATATATCTTTCAAATATCATATTTATGTGCTTCATTAAATAGAAAATCTGTAGCGCTTTCGCCTTTATTAAATCCAAAAATATTTTGAAATTCTTCTTTATAAAATTTTGAATATTTTCCTATATTCTTAAATTTTACTTGATTTGGATAACAATATTTATCAATTGAACATAAAAAATCAATTTTTCTTTGTTTTTTTCTATTTAAAATTCTTCTGCTTCTTCTTTTTTCACCTCTAGTTCCTTCTCCGTATTTATCTTTACCTATACTACCTGGTTCTGATAATTGTGGAAATAAATGTGAACCCCTCGCTATTATTTCTTGTTCTTCATTTACGATAGCTCACCCAACAGAAGCAATACCTAAATCTAAACCTATATGGATATTATTTTTCTTGCTCATGTATACCTCTTAAATCAATATCTATTATTTTAATACAATTAATAGTTGTAGAACTAGTATTTTCATATGAACATAAATATTGTTTTTATTCACAAAAAAATAAAAACAAGCACTTATAATTACTAGTGCTTGTTTTAAACTTACAATATCTATACCTTTTTCAAGGGCTCAATAACTATCCATTAAGCATTGATATTGCTTCCATTTTACTAAGAGGTTCCTAGGTATAGAGCCTTAAGAAAAACTACTTCCTAACTCCAAAATACATAAGATACTGATGTAACCAATCAATTATTAAACTTATTAGAGGTTTTATTTAAATAAGTCTATTTATATATCGGCCAATATATAAACTTTCCTATTTATCAAAAACATAACATTGGAAACTGTCTCGAAGTCCAATCTCCAACGATCAATATACACTTCATAAAATACATATAGATTTATTAAGAGATCATTTTAAATAAGTAGATAACCACTGATCGAGAATAAGTGATTACATATACATCTATACTAAACTAAAAATGAACTTAATAAAAGCGCAATATCATGTTCAACAATTTTTTATTGCGCAATATAATTGTAGCACTATTTATATAAATAAACATATTAAAATTTATTTTTTTCAAAATTTTATTAATTATTAAACAAAATGCCCTATGATTAACCTAAAAAAATTAATCTATAAATATAGTTTTCTAAAATTGATAAATTAGTCTAATTCCATTAGTTTATGAAAGTTGTTATTTTATTATTTTAATATTTTAACTTTTATATATTAATGAGGGGTTAAAAATATAATTTAATAATTTATACACAAAATTAAAATGTCTAAATATGAATATATCTAAAATGCATAAATATTAATTAATAAACAAAAAAATATGAGATTGCATCTCATATTTTCCAAAAATTCTAGCCGCTTTTTGGATTAATTGGTGCGCACATAGCGTCATGCTATACTTATACACTTACATAGTATCATATTTTTATTTAAGGAGCCTAAAATAGTTAAAATTAAATGCATCATATTTTTTATTCATTAAAACAAAAATATTTTAAAATATAAGCAATTATATTATAGGTAAAATATTATGGAGTCACTTGCATTATCATTATGTGGATTTTCAGTAGTATTAATATTCTTTTGAAAATGATATTATAACAAAATATTTGTTAACACAAAACTATTTAATAAATATGTTGTTCTTAACAAGAAATATAAGTTAACTAGAATTTTTAGTATACTAATTTGTTTAATTTTTCTAGCATTAGTTATTTGATTAAGGTGAAGTAGTGCAATTATTAATTGTATAGATGATAATCTTATAAATAAAGCTCCATCAGAATATAGAAGTGCAAATTTATCTGGAGCATTTTTATTAGATTTATGTTCTTTGTTAGGAATATTAATATTAGTATTAAAAATATTTGATAATAAATATAAATTATTTTTAAGACCGTTATCATATCTAGCATTACTAGGTGGAGCTGCTACAATGCTAGCAACAGTTCCTGATCAATATGCTAGTCACAATTGAGATGCATATTATTTCTTTTTTAGTAATAAAACATGGGGACTAGGAGATTCCGAAGAACCATTAATGTTTTTAATGCATTGATGAATGATAGTCATAGGACTTAATGAAATAGTATGAGGTAAAAAACCAAATATAAGAGATATTTCAATAATTATTACATTTGCATTATTATATGCTTTATATATTTACTTAGTATCTAGCAATTTAAATATTTATAGTCATGTAACTGCAATGGTAAAAGGTGATTTTGATTTAATGGATAGTTCATACTATGATACACAATGAGCTATAGCACCAGGTCATCCAGGATATGCTGTATTTAAAGATATATATGGTATAAGTGATTGAAAAGTTGCTGCAGCAGTTTCGTGAATAACATTCACTGTATTTGTAATAATAATGGTTGTTTTGAAAACATTATCTTGCAATTTATTTAATAATGAAGTAATTATTATTGATAATTCTAAAATAAACTATTAAGAGTTAAATAATGAAAAACAAAAAAATGAATGATAAAAAATGAAATTTATTAATATTAATACTTAATACTACTTTTTCATGATTAGGTATTTTATTAATTTTTATTGCTCTTATGTTATATGCTTTTATGAAGCCTTTTCCAGAAAGATTATTTGTTGAACAAATGCCAAAAGAAATGATTGAATCAGGTCAAGCAAGAACATTAATATCAATTACATCTTGTGCATTTCCTGGATTAGGATTTCTAATAATTGATTTTGGAATTTGTATATGATTAATAATATATTTATTCGTTAATCAAAATTATTATTGAGATAAAAAAGTTCTTTATAAAAAATCTGAACTATTTAAAAATTATTCTTTAAAATTTTTATTATTAATTGGACATATATTACTTCCTTTTTTTATAGTTATATATTTTTGATTAGTTTATATTAAAAAATACAATAATAAATTAACTAACAAGAAATGAATATTAACTTTTAGTGAATATAGAGGTAATAAAAAAGGTAATGTTATTTTAGTTACAGGAACATCATTAGCATTACCTATAATAGTTCCAATTTGTGCAATATCTTATATTATGTCTCCATATCAATATGATTATCCATTATCAAAAAATATTAATAAATATTTAGAATTTTCAAATACACAACCTAACGCACTTGTTTTATATTTTGATACAACAACTGCATTATATTGAAATTTAATGTTGATGGTCGATGATGTACTAAATGGTGAAAATTCATTTATACAAAAATTTCCTGAATTTACAACTTTTTACAACACACTTACAACTGCTTGTCCAACTGTTTATAGTAATCCAGCAATTTATTCAGGACATTTATATGATCCATATTTTAAAAACTATAATGTCCAAACTAAAAGTTTAGTTAATAATAATTTAAATATAAATACTTCTAATATGACTTATGATCAATATTATCTAGAAGCATTTAGTAATTTATTAACTATGGTATCAAATCAAGGGTTTCAAGATCTTAAAATAAATAATGCTCCATATTATGGTGAAACATACACAATAACAACAGGTGAAATGTTAACATTAGAAAATGATTTAAAAAACAAAAAGAACTTAAATGTAACTACAATGGATACAGTTACATTAGCTAGTCAAAAAATGGGTAGAAAGTTAAGAAAATTCACTCACAATAGTTCCACTGAAGCATATGTATTAAGAAATTTATCAAATAATATTATATTTAATAAAACAAATAGCGGAGTTTTTAACTATTATTTTAATCAAAGTCATCATTGACCATCATCTTATATGGTTAATGGAAAATATAAAGCTGATATAACTATATATAGTGAATATTATTTTCACACATTATACGAATCAATCCAATCTTTAAAATTACTTTTTGATAGATTTAAAAATGAACCGTTTTATGATAGTAACAATAAAATGATAGAGGATCAAAATGGTTCATATATAGAAAATGGAAGAAAATACATTTCTGTTTATGATAAAACAATGTTTATTATTCAATCAGACCACGGTTATTATTTAAATCCATATAAAAATAAATTTATAGATCAAATTATGAATGCTATAAATTTAACTGATGAACAAAAAAGAATAGTAAAAGCATATGGGAATCAACAATATAATCCAGTTATACAAATTAAAAACTTTAATTATGATAAGAATAATAATCCAACATCACAAATTAAAGATATAACTCCAGAAAATGATTCTTGATATAACAATGAACGTTTATTAACTCTTTCAGATTTTGTTTTTATTATAGAATCATTATTAAAAAAATATAATGATTCTAACCTTAATAATGACGATTCAATGTTTTATAGTCGAAATGTTATTGATCAAAAATTCAAAAAATATTTAGATTCTATTGTATTTAAAGATCCATTAAGTTCTAATATTAATGATATTAATGCTAGACAAATATATGTTAGTTGAGCTTATGACTGAAATTACTTTTATAATGATAAAGAATTTAAATTTGCATTCTTTAATCAATTCATAAATAATAAAAATTTCTTTGATGATAATAATTTTAAACCTACAAAATTAGAACAATCATTATTTATAAAATAAAAATGGTCTAAAAATAGACCATTTTTTTATATCAAATATTTTTCTCTATAAATAAAGTGATTTACTACTTTATTTTCGTATTTATCAAATAATCATTTAATTAATAAAATCATTGTAGAAAATCATACAAAACATAGTCAAGCAAAAATTGCTCCGTGTTCTCAATGATGAATTGGAAATATATTCATAAATGTTGCATATGTTGGATATATTTCACTAGTTATTACCCCCCCCCTGACTATACACTAATAAATTACCATTTTTATCTTTTGCATGATAATAATCTTTTATTACATTTGATAAATCTATAAAATCACCTTGAACTAATCCTGTAGCATGACTATAAATATTCAATGTTCTTGTAATAGCAACAACATAACTAACATAAACTATAGCAATTATAATTAAAACAATGTAATCTCTTAATTTAAATTTTGGGCTTCAAACTAAAACTAATGTTCCTATTATAGCCATTCAATAGTGCATAATAAATGTTAAAGGCATATCTTCTTGCATACCAAACGATTTTGCTCCAAGAAAAAAAGCATATGCATCTCATTCGTCATAAATAGAACTTGCACTGAAAAATAATGTAATACATGAACCTAAACAACATAATACAGCAATTGGTCTTAGTAATATTTTCTTTTTTCAATCAAATATAACTAACAAAGGAGAAGCAATCCCTAGAAAAGAACATAAATCAAGCATAAATAAACCACTTAAATTACTTGATCTAAAATTTGAAGGATCTAAATTAAAAAGATCGTATGTTTTAATATTATTAATAGCTCCACTATATCTAAAAGTAAAATATACTACTATACATACTAAACAAACTAATGAACTAACTAATCATAAAAAATTTTTATGTTCTGAAATAAATCTTTTTAATCCAACCATTTTTGTTGTATTTAAATAGAAATATTTTCAACCAATAATAAAAACAATTGATGAGCATAAAAATGCTAACATGAAGTATCCCATAAGTAACCCTTAATTTATTAAATACTAATCAAAACTATTAATAATAATTATAATTTACAACACCAAAAAAAGTATATAATATAAAAAATTTATAAGGATAAATTATGGTTAATACATTTCAATTAATCCCAAAATATTATTTTGGAAAAAATTCATTATCTAATTTAGCATGAGAAATAAGAAAAGGAAATTATAAAAATATATTAATTTTATATGGTGGGGGCTCTATTAAAAAAGAAGATAAAATAGATAGTTCATCAAATGAAAAAACAAGCATATTTAATATTATTATGAATCAATTAAACACTATAAAAAATATTAATGTATTTGAATTTTCTGGGATTGAACCAAACCCTAAAAATACAACTCTAGATAAAGCAATTAGTTTTTGTAAAGAAAAAAATATTGATTTAATTCTAGCTACAGGTGGAGGAAGTGTAATAGATTCATCTAAAGTTATTGCTATGGTATCAAAAAATGAATCTTTAAATTCTTCATGAGACTACACAATAGGAAATTATGGTAATGAATTAAAACAAACAAGAAATTTTAATAAACCAATAGACATATTTTCAATTATTACACTTGCTGGTACAGCAAGCGAAAACAATGCAGGAAGTGTTATTACTAATGAAGAAACTTATGAAAAAGTAGGTGTTCATTCTCCTGAAGCAATACCAAAAGTAGTTTTCGAAGACCCTACATTTACATATACTCTTTCAAAATGACAAATGAGTTCTGGTATATTTGATTGCTTTTCACACTTACTAGAACAATATTATGGTAAAAATACATTCTTATGAACAGAAGAAATTATATTTGCTAATATAAGAACATTAATAAAATCTAGTTTAAAAGCTATTAAAAATATAGATGATTATGATGCTAGATCTAATATATTATGAACATCATCAATGGCATTAAATGGATTAACAAGTTTTAATACAATAGAAAGTGATTGAAATGTTCACTTTATTGAGCATTCAATTAGTGCAAAATGAGATATGGCTCATGGTGCAGGACTAGCACTAATAACTCCTACTTATATAAAAATTAGATGTGAAAAAGAAGATTGATTTAAACAAAAAACATTAAAATTAGCTAAACAAGTGTTTGGTGTTAAAACAATTAATGAATTTATAGAAAGATTAATTAAATTTATTAAAATTTTAGAACTACCTTTAAAATTTACTGATTTTAAAGAAATAGATAAAATTACTCAAGAAGATATTGATTTTATAATAGAACATACTATTAAACATTCTGGATATCTAGATAAAGAATTATTTGAATTAATAGTTAATTCAATTCCAAAATAATTAATATGAAATTAAGAATAATATCTATTGGAAAAATTAAAGATAATGATATATTAAGTTTAATAAACTCATATATTAAAAAGATATCACATTTCATTAGTATTGAAATTATCTCTATCCCAGAATCAAATTCAAAAAATGAATCTATTGAAAATATTAATGAATCATTAAAAAGAGAAAAAGATGAAATATTAAAATATATAAATGATTCATATAATATATCATTATGTATTGAAGGAGAACAATTAGACTCAATATCTTTATCAAAAAAAGTTGATAATATATTAATTAATAATACTAATAAAAAATATATTAATTTTATTATTGGTGGTTCATATGGACTACATGATGATATAAAAAATAAATCTCAATTAAAATTATCTTTTTCAAAACTAACATTTAATCATCAAATATTTCAATTAATTCTTTTAGAACAAATATATAGATCATTTACAATAATAAAAAATATCTCTTATCACAAATAATAAGGGATATTTTTTATATTAAAATCTTCTTAAATTATCATTACTATAGTATAAATTTTGTTTAGGTTTAAAAACTCATTTAATTGAATAATCAAAATCTTTTTTATTATACATGTATCTTCAATTTGTTGCATTGCCTAATAAAAATTCTCTTTGAGTACTTGAATTAATACTATTGTTTGAATCGTTTAATGGATCTTCTAAATACATATTATTTACTATATCTAATGATTTCATATTACCAAATAAAAATGTATCTTTTAAAAGTGACTTATCCATAAAATGATTAGAATTATATTGAGTACCATAATATTCACATAAAAAGCGATCCATAATTATTGATAAATCTGATAATGCTATAATTTTCTCTTTATTAAAAAAGTCATGGTTTTTATCTATTATATTATTATCTTTATCATATTTAAAGTTCTTGATCATTACAATTGGAGCAAATTGTAATTGCTCTAAATTTAGAATATTATTTCTATCACTTGATGTAATTAAATTATTTAAAACTGATCAGTTTAATATATTTTGATAATTATCAACATCACTTTTTATATTTACACCGTGATCAGATATTATATAAAATAATGTTTTATCATATACAGATATTTTATTACCATTTTTATCTAGCATTTGTTGTCCATTACTATCTAAGAATGGTTCGCTTTTTAATCTATTTAAAATATCTTTTAATGTGAATATTGATTGTCACATAGAATCAAAATAATATTTAGTATTTGAATATGTTTTATATTCTCCATTTTTAGTATAAACATTATAATTGTTATGATGTACTTGAGAAAAGAATGTATTAAACACCCCCCCCGACGTACTTTTAAAAGTATAATTACTAGATAAATTTCTAAAAGCTATTTGTTCAGTTACTTTTCTATCTTTAAATAATTTTTCTTTAGCATTAAATGCTTCTAAAGCTAATGTTTGACTATCCATAACAGTTATATACATATTAGCTTTATTTTTAAAATCTCTTTGTAATTTA
>CASEQO010000012.1 GCA_949290035.1 uncultured Mycoplasmataceae bacterium | reverse complement strand
TACAAATAAAGCATCTAAAAAAGGTAATAGTGTTAGAAGACCTAATAATTCATTAGATGAAGAAATAAAGAAGATCTTTAAAATTGTTATTGATGAAATGGATGATAATGAAGTAGAAAAAAATATTAATAAATATCTAGAAAGTATAAAAGAAGTAGACAAGGAAAAATATAATAGGATTGTCAAAAAAATTGCTAAATAATAACTTATTAACAAATAAAATAATGTTTGAAAAATAATTAGATCTAGAATACATCCTACTAATATATATATATCTAACTTTATATAAGAGATAAATATTATTATATAAAAATACAAAAATAAGACAACTCGTTTTTAAATGTCTTTGTTTTATTTCTTATATATTCTTATACACATTTATAATTTAATATCAATATAATATATTATTTGTTTTTTTTATACAATTAAAAGATAATGTAAAGTACTTATTAAATGCATATAAAAAATAGAACAATTGTTCTATTTTTTTAGAATTTAATATAGCTATTTAAATTTTATATAATCAAAAATAATTTGTTATTAACAATCTTCTAAATTGTTTTTGTAAGTACTTAAATATTTTTCACTTGTTATTAAAATATGATTCACCTTCTAATCTTGGTAATATTTGTGTTTCAACTTCTGAAACTTTCATATTTAATTTTCTTATACAATAACTTATCGTTGATGGTTCAACTTCAAATTTTTTAAACTTAATATATGATCTCATGAATTTTTTATTGAACATTCTTAATCCATTAGTAGGATCTGAAATGTATTGCTTACAATTAAATTTAATTAAATTTCTAAGAATTTTTCAAATAAATTCTTTATCTTTATCGTAATTTTTATTTTCAAATTTTTTAAATCTGTTTGCTAGAACTATATCTATGTTTTTATTATTGATGATATTATACATTTCTAAAATTGTATTTATATCATGTTGTCCATCTCCATCAAATTGAACTGAATATTCATAATTATTTTCTAAAGCATATTTAAATCCTTCTCTCATTGTTTTAGAAAGACCTAAATTTTTAACATTTGATATATAGTTTAATTTATTTTCTTTACATATTAAATCAGTTGCATCATATGAACAATCATTAACAACAACATAATCTAAACCAGCATCTATAACTTTATTAACTGTATTTAATATAACTTTACCTTCATTAAATGCTGGTATTATAACTAATAATTTATTATTCTTCATTTTGTTTGCCATTATTCTGTTCTTTGTTATTTATTTCTTCTTTAAATAATGATGCTGATTGTAATTTAACACCTTCATCCATGTTTATTAATTTAACACCTGATGTAGCTCTTCCTTTAGGTTTAAATTCTTCTAAAGAAATTCTATTTATTTTTCCTTCTGATGTTAACATTAATAAATCTTCATCTCCATTAATTGCTTTACAAAAAATCATTCTTCCAGTTTTTTCATTCAATTTTAATGAAACAACTCCTTTTGATCCTCTATTTGTTAATCTATATAAATTTAATTCAGATATTTTTCCTAATCCATTTTCACCAATTGATAACATTAATGTACCTGAAGAAGATGATGATGATCCTACTACAAAATCATTTTCAGAAATTAATTTAATACCTCTTACACCTGCAGCTATTCTACTCATTTCTCTTACTTTTTCTTCATTAAATTTACATAAATGGCCACTTGATGATCCAATATATATCTCTTCATTTCCTAATGTTTTAAATACGTTATTTAATAAATCATCATCTTTTAAATTGATTGCTATTTTTCCACTAGATCTTATTGAATCAAATTCTTCTAATTTAGTTCTTTTTACAATACCTTTTTTAGTTACAAAGAATAAATACCCTTCATTGTATGATTCTATTGGAAGTATTGTAAGAACCTCTTCACCTTTTTCTATATTAATTAAATTTAATGCAGGAATACCTTTTGATTGTCTACTTCCAGAAGGTATTTGATGAGCTCTTATTCTATATACTTTACCTTTATCTGTAAATAATAATAAATCTATATGTGTTTTTGTTGTTAATAATAAATTAACTGTATCATCATTATGTGTTGATAATCCTATTACTCCAACACCACCTCTATTTTGAACTCTATATGTTTCTAAAGGTATTCTTTTTAAATATCCATTTTTAGATAATGTTATAACAATATCTTCTACAGGTATTAAATCTTCATCTTCTATTGATGATGAAACTCCTTCAAGAATTTCAGTTTTTCTTTCATCTCCGTATTTTTCTTTAATTTCTTCCATATTATTACAAATAATTTCAATTTGTTTTTCATTAGATGAAAGAATTTCTTTATATTCACTTATTTTATTTCTTAATTCTTTTATTTCATTTTCTATTTTATTTCTTTCAAGATTAGATAAACTTCTTAATCTCATTTCTAAAATAGCTTTTGCTTGTTTTTGAGAAAGTGCAAATTTATTTATTATTTCCTTTTCAGCTGACTCATTATCTTCTGAATTTCTAATTATTTTAATAACTTCTTCAATATTTTGAACAGCTACAAATAAACCACTTAAAATATGTTCTCTTTCTTCTGCTTTATTTAAATCAAATTTAATTTTTCTAGTTAATACTTCAATTTGATGATCTAAATAATATCTTAAACATTCTTTTAAATTTAATTGTTTTGGAACTCCATCTACTAATGCAATTATATTTACACTAATATTTGTTTGTAATTCAGTATGTTTAAATAATTTATTTAAAAGAATTTCTGGAATAACATCTCTTTTAGTTTCAATAACTATTCTTATTCCTTCTCTTGATGTTTCATCTCTTAAATCTGCAATTCCTTCTATAACCTCATCTCTAACTAATTTAACAATTCTTTCAATTAATGTTGATTTAGTTACCATATATGGTAATTCATTAATTATTATTGTAGATTTACCATTATCATGAGTTTCTATTTCGTATTTAGATCTAATTGTAATAGAACCTTTACCTGTATTAAAATAACTTATAATTCCTGAGTTACCTACAATTTCAGCAGAAGTTGGAAAATCAGGTCCTTTTATAAATTGCATTAAGTCTTGTATAGTAGCATCTGGATTTTTAGCTAAATACGTTGCAGAATTGATTAATTCTGTTAAGTTATGTGGAGGTATAACTGTTGACATACCTACAGCTATACCTGTACTACCATTAGCTAATAAATTTGGAAAAGCAGCTGGTAATATAGTTGGTTCTTTTTCACTTCCATCATAGTTATCAATAAAATCTATTGTATCTTTTTCAATATTATCCAATAATTCATTAGATATCTTAGATAGTCTTTGTTCAGTATATCTCATAGCTGCTGCACTATCACCATCTATTGATCCAAAGTTTCCATGACCATCTATTAAAGGATATCTTAATGAAAAATCTTGTGCCATTCTAACTGACGCTTTATAAACAGCACTATCACCATGTGGGTGATACTTACCTATCACTTCCCCTACTAATCTAGCAGATTTTTTATATGGTTTATCACTAGTCATTCCAAGATTATACGCAGCATATAATATTCTTCTGTGAACAGGTTTTAAACCATCTCTTACATCTGGTAATGCTCTTGATGTAATAACAGACATTGCATAATCAATGAAAGAAGTTTCTAATTCAGTTGTAATAGATCTATAATTTACTTTACTATCTTTTAAACTATCTTTAATATCATCTATTATTTTAGTTTCATCTCTACTCATTTTCATTCCTTAAAAATTAAATATCTAAATTCTTAACATATTTAGCATTTTCTTCTATAAATTCTTTTCTTGGTTTAACTTCTTCTCCCATTAATAATGAGAATTTTTTATCTGCTTCCATCGCATCTTCAATATTAACTTTTAGCAATAATCTATTTTTAGGATCCATTGTTGTTTCTCATAATTGTTCAGGATTCATTTCTCCTAAACCTTTGTATCTTTGAACATTATATTTTTGTGTTTTATATTCTTCTTTATATTCATTTAATGTTTGATCATCATAAGCATATTTAACCATTTTTCCAACACTAAATTTATATAAAGGGGGTTGAGCTATAAAAACATTCCCATTTTCAATAGTTGGGTACATATATCTAAATAAAAATGTTAATAATAATATTCTAATATGTGCTCCATCAACATCAGCATCTGTCATTATTATGATTTTGTTATATCTTAATTTTTCAATATCAAAATCATTCCCTACACCTGCTCCTATTGCAGTTATTAAATCTATAATTTCATTATTTCCAAATATAGAAGTAGTTTGTGCTTTTTCTACATTTAATATTTTTCCTTTTAAAGGTAAAATAGCTTGAAAAAATCTATCTCTTCCTATTTTTGCAGATCCTCCAGCTGAATCCCCCTCAACTATATAAATTTCTGATATTGAAGGATCTTTAGTAGTACAATCAGCTAATTTACCTGGTAATGAATTTGAACTAAAAGGAGATTTTCTTCTAGTGGCTTCTCTAACTTCTTGTGATTTTTTTCTAGCATCTCTTGCTAAAATACATTTCTTAATAATTAATTCTGCCTCAGTTGGATTTTCATATAAAAACTTTTGTAAAATTTCTTGAGTCATGTCACTAATTATTGGTCTAACATCATTACCGCCTAATTTTCTTTTTGTTTGTCCTTCATAGATTGGATTAGGATGTTTTACTGAAATAATAGCTGCTAAACCTTCAGTAATATCTTCTTTAGAGATTTTGTCATCTTTTTCTTTTAAAAATTTCTTTTCTAATGCATATGAATTTATTATTTTTTGTAATCCAAATTTAAAACCTTCTTCATGACATCCACCTTCTGTTGTGTTTATATTATTACAAAATGAATAAATAGATGTATTGTAAGATTTATTATACTGAAAAGCTAATTCAATAGATATTGGAGCTGGTTCATCTAATCCTTTAATCTCTATAACTTTTTCAACTTTTGAAGAAGTAATTAATGAATATAATGGTTCTTTTTCTTTATTTATTTCTTCAATTCAATTAGATAATCCTTCTTCGTTTTTAAATGAAATTGTTTTATCATTAATTTCATTTACTAAAACAATTTCTAAACTTTTGTTTAGATAAGCTAATTGTTTAACTCTATTTGAAATAATATTAAAATCTCAATCATTTTTTTCCATTATTGTAAAATCAGGATGAAATTCAACTTGTGTTCCGTTTTCTAAATTAGTATTATCTTGTAACATAGTTAAAGGTTTTGATACTTTTCCACCATTAGCAAATGATATTTCGTAATATTTATTATCTTTTCATATATTAACTATCATCTTGCTACTTAGTGCATTTACAACTGATGCACCAACACCGTGTAATCCACCTGATACACTATAAGAATTTTTATTAAATTTACCACCAGCATGCAATTCAGTGAAAACCATTTCAACACCTGGTTTTCCTGTTTTTGAGTTTATATCTACTGGGATACCCCTACCATTATCTTTTACAATTATCCCACCATCTTTTTTTATTGTGATGATAATTTTATTACAATAACCAGCCATTGCTTCATCAATTGAGTTATCTACTATTTCTCATATTAAATGATGAAGTCCTAAAGAATCTGTTGATCCAATATACATACCTGGTCTAACTCTAACTGGTTCAAGTCCTTCTAATTGAACTATACTATCAGAATTATAATTGTTATTCATTTTATTATCCTTTTTTAACTATATATGTTGTAGTATTTATAGTTACTAAATAATCATTATATATTTTTCTTCCCCTTCTATTTTCAGGTTCATTATTAACTAAAATTTTATTATTAAACAAAAAAAATTTGGATTCAGATCCATTGGAAATTAATCCTAAATATTTTAATAATTGACCTAATTTTATATAGTCAGTTTTAATAAAAATTTCTATATTTTTTTCCATAAATACCTATATAAATTATATCATTTTTCAATATAAAAAATTTATTGATTTTTAAAGAAAAATTAATATATTAATTATTAAACAAAATGTCCTTCTAGGACATTTTGTAATCCTTAGAAGAGAGAGGGGGTTAACCCCCTCGCGGCTGAAAT
>CASEQO010000011.1 GCA_949290035.1 uncultured Mycoplasmataceae bacterium | reverse complement strand
TTTTTTTTTTTTTTTGATATTGTATTAATGTGATTTTAATATATCAACTAAAAAACTTTAAGGAATTTTATGGGTTATTTAATTATTAGTACTCTTTTATTTATTGTTTCTGGACTATCATGAAATAATTATGTGATAGATTGTCCGCTTTATGTAGGCCCATTATTATTAATATTTGGAACATTAATTGGTTCTTTTGGTTTAATAGATTATTATTTTTTACCAGATGATTTCTTTGACTATTCAATATCTTTTATCGTTTCATTATTAATAGCTTTATTAGTTTTTTCAATAATGACATGAGATACAACAGAAATGGGATCATTTCATTATGATTTTCCTAATTGAGTTGCTCCAACAACGTTATCTATTTCATTAGGGATACCAATTTTATTTTTTATTATTTTATTTATTTGTCCATTTACTGAAAATAATGGAGAACATAAAAATATAGAATACAATGAAAAATTTAATATTGTTATAGAAAGTATTGATATTGAATCATTAGAAAAAATAGAGCTAGTATTAAAAGAAGTTTCTAAACAATATCTTGAATCATTATATAAAAATGGAACTTGTAAAAAAGAAATTGATGAAAATGGTAAATTTATTTTCGCTTCGAATATAAGTAAAGATGTAGCTAATAATATAATAAGTAAACTAGATAGTCACAAAATAAAACTTGAATTAGAAGAAATAAAATAGGAGAATAAAATGGACGATACAATATATGTAATTATAAATGATGAGCAAGATATAACTATTGAAGAATTAGAAAAAAAATTAAAAAAAATTTCAGCAAAATATAGGGAGACAATTTATAAAAAAGGTGAATTCCAAAAAGCGTTAAACGAATATGGGTTCTATGCATTTATTCATGGTTCTGAAGATTGTGTTGATTTTTCTTATATTATGCAAGATTTAAGATATGCTGATATAGTTGCATATAGAGCAAATGAAGATGAATTAGAAGAAATGTCTAATGATTTTGATAAAAAAAATAGAAAACAAAAAAGAAATAAAAATATTAATAATGAAATTCCAGAATCTATATTTGATCAAATTTTATCTATAGATAAAATAAAAAAATATGATGATTATTTTGTAAATAAAATAGTAGGTCAAGACTATGCAATAGATAAAATTAAAGAACAACTTATTAATCTTACTTATAAAATAGAACATGATAATAGACCTGCAGGAATATTTTTCTTTGTAGGGCCTACTGGTGTTGGTAAAACTGAAATATTTAAACAATTAAATAAATTTTTATATGAACATGATGAAATTAATAGATTTGATATGTCTGAATATAAATCAGAAGTAGCAATTCAAAAATTAATTGGTGCACCTAATGGATATGTAGGATATGAAGAAGGCGGTGTATTAATTAATAAGATGAAAGAAAATCCTAATACTATTGTATTATTTGATGAAATAGAAAAAGCTGATAAAACAGTATTTGATATCTTCTTACAAATCCTTGATGAAGGATTTGTAACATCAAATATGGGTGAAAAAGTATATTTTAAAAATAACTTTGTAATCTTTACATCAAATATTGGAGCTAATCAAATAGATGATGATATGAATTATGATGAAATAAAATCAGTTATTCAAGAAGAGATAAATGATTTTTTTACATATAAATTAGGAAGACCTGAAATTCTAGGAAGAATTGGTAAAGAAAATATTATTGTATTTAATCTTATAAATAAAAAAGAAGATTTATATAAAATATTAGATATTCATTTTGATAAATTTAAAAATGAATTATCAAAATTAAATATATCAATACAATATCCTAGAAATAAAGTTTATGATGCTATTTTAATTGATGCTGATATAACAAAAGGTGCAAGAGATATTAGAAATGAATTTGATCAATTTAAAAGACATTTTAATAAAGCACTATTTGATAAGGATTTAACACTTAATCAATTAAAAAATAAAAACATAGATTTTGAATATGATAATGTAAAAGTTATTATAAATAACATAAAATAAGTGTTTTACATTCTTTCATATCAAAATTGTTAATAAAAAATATAAAATAATTTAAATTTTGTCTAAAAAGTTGATTAGACAAATTTATTTTTATTCTATAAACATTAATGAATTAAAAAATAATATTTTAATATATCATTTATACACTATTTAAATAAGGAAAATTATGAGTAATAAAAAGATTGTAAATTTAGATTTAATTGTTAAACCAAAAGATACAAAAATATTTTTAGGAGAATATAATGGTTTTCAAAGATATGATATATATCATCAACCATTTGCAAAAGTAATTGAACGTTCAATGCGTCAAGCATTTTGAACTCCTGAAGAAATTTCTTTAATTTCTGATAGAGAGAATTTCAAAGAATTACCTGAACATATTAAAGAAATTTTTATAAATAATCTATTATTTCAAACTTTCATGGATAGTGTTCAAAATAGAGGTTTAGATAGTGTAATGAGCGAATTAGTTACAAGTAGTGAGTGAGAAGCTGTTTTTAAATCTCAAGGTTATTTTGAGTTAATACATTCATTATCTTACTCACATATCATTAGAGAAATGTTTTCAGCAAATGCTACAGATATTTTTGATAGAATATATGAATTACCAAAAATTAAACATAGAACTGATAAAGAAATTGCAGCCTATTCAGATATTAAAAACTGATTAAATGGAAAAGTTCAATATTCAAATGAAGAAGTAAAAGAAAAAATTTTAACATTATTAATTCATATCTTCTTTTTAGAAGGGTTAAAGTTTTATGTATCGTTTTTAGTTACATATGTAATTAACAACTCATATAGTGATGCTATTCCAGGTGTTGCTAAGATAATAAAATTAATTAACTTTGATGAAGATATGCATGTTAGTGTTGTATCGGGATTAATAAACATTTTAAAAAGAGATAAAAATCAAGGATTTAGTCATTTATTTGATTCAAAATGATTTGAAGAAAAAAGCTATGCAATTGTAAAAGAAATTGTAGAAGATGAAATTTCTTGAGGTGAATATTTATTAAGCTTTGGTCAAATCCCTTCATTAACTATAGAAGTATTAAAAACATTTATGCAATATTATGCAAATGATAGATTAAATAGAATTGGTCTTGAACCTTTATATAAAGATATTAAAAGAATTGATATTATCGATTGATTTGATAATTACAAAGATATAAATAAAGATAATACAGCTCAACAAGAAGCAACAAGTTTAAGTTATAATATTGGATCAATGGAAATGGATTATCAAGATAAAGACCTTGATAAGCTTTTAAAAGAATTATTAAAAAGAAAAGCTAGAAAAATTTAGGTATTAAACTATGATCCAACAAAAAGTAAAATTAGCTTTTATTGAAGAAGCTATCGATGGAAATGAAGATATAACAACAAGATCAAGAGAAAATAATCATATTAAAGCAGAAGAAATCATTGTTATTAAAAGAGATGGTAGAGAACAAAAATATGATTCTAATAAAATGAGAAAAGTTTGTATGTGAGCTTGTGACAACGATGAACTTTATACTCAAGAATTATTAGATAACACAAGAATTAAACTTTATAACAAAATAAAGATTGCAGATGTTTATGATGAATTAATTAAAACAGCTGTTAATAGCATAAGTAGAATTCATCCAAAATATGAAATTATTGCTGCAAAATTATTTTTATTAAAAATATATAGAGAGTCATGAAATATTAAAACTAATTTAGAATATCCTCATTTAAAAGAAGTAATTGAGAAAGGTGTTTTGAGTAAAGTATATTCAAAAGATGTTTTTAAAACATTTAGTGAAGAAGAAATAAATGAATTAAACAAAGCTATTGATCCAACAAGAGATTATCTATTTACATATAAATCTTTATATACTTTTTATTCTAGATATTGTATTAACTACAAGAAAAATAAAAAATTAGAATTAATGCAACATGCTTATATGAGAATATCAATGTTTCTATTTCATCATGAAAAAGAAAATAGAATTCAAAAAATTATAGATTTTTATGACATGTTGTCTCAACAATACTTTACTTTAGCTACTCCTATTGTTTTAAATGCAGGAACACTAAGTCCACAACTTTCAAGTTGTGTACTTTCTAAAATGGGTGATAGTGCTGATTCTATTATGGATACAGCTAAAGATGTAGCTATTTATTCAAAGTTTAAAGGTGGAAATGCTGTTGATATAAGTGATATAAGAGCTAGTGGTAGTTATATATTAGGAAACTCTGGATATTCATCTGGACCAGTACCATTTTTAAAAATTCTTGAATCAACAATAAAAGCATTTAATCAAGGTTCAACAAGAGTTGGAGCATGTGCTATCTATTTTCAATGATGACATTATAATTTTGAAGAATTAATAGTTTTAAAAAGTAATACTGGAACTGAAGAAAATAGAGCTAGGCATTTAAAATATAGTGTAAAAATCAATGATCTTTTAATTAGAAGATTTTTAAAAAATGAAAATGTTACATTATTTGATCCAAATGACGTGCCTTTACTAAAAGAAAAATTTGGAAAAGAATTTAATGAACAATATGAAAAATATGAACAAACTTTAGGAATAAGAAAAAAAGTTGTTCCAGCTAGAAAAATATTTGAAATGATAATGAAAGAAAGAGTTGAAACTGGAAACATTTATCTATTCCATGAAGAAAATGTTAATGAAGTTTCAATGCTTAATAGATATATTAACTCTTCAAATTTATGTTGTGAAATTACATTACCTTCAAGATATTCAAAATCTAAAAAAGAATATGTTTATAGTGAAAATGAAGATTATGTAATAAATAAACAATATGATGTTGGTGAAATTTCATTATGTAATTTAGCATCTATAAATCTAGTTGTTTGATGTAATTTATCTAGAAAAAGAAAACAAGAAGTAATTAATCTACTAGTAAGAGCAATGGATAATACAATTGATATTGCTAAATATCCAGTTATGGAAGGGCAAATAACTAATAAAGATTATAGATATTTAGGTATTGGTGTATTAAACTATGCACACTATATTGCAAATAAAAAAATAATGTTTGATTCACAAGAATCATTAGAAGAAACACATAAAATTTTTGATGAATTAAGTTTTGATATAATAAATGCTTCAATGCAATTAGCAAAAGAAAGAGGACCATATAAACATTTTAGAAATTCATTATGATCAAAAGGTTATGTTCCATTATTTAAAGCTAATAAAAATGCATTAATGTTAACAAACTATAAACCAGATATAAAAAAATGAAAAGCATTATCAGATGACATAAAAATATTTGGTTTAAGAAATGCTCAACTAATGGCTATAGCACCAACTGCTACAAGTGGTAAAGCAATTAATGCAACAGAAAGTGTTGAACCAATTCAAAACTTCTTTTATAAAGAAGATGGAAAAATTAGTTTACCTACTTTAATACCAAATATTAAAAATTGAAAAAATTATAAACAAAGTTTTGAATGTGACCAATATAAATTAATTGAATTAGCTGCAATTAGACAAATATATTTAGACCAAGCACAATCAATAAATATGTATTTTAAAAAAGTAACTTCTGTTTCTGATTTCACACTATATCATTTATATGCATTTGAGCTAGGTGTTAAAACTCTTTATTATTGCAAAACTGAAAAAGATGTTATTGATTATGTTTGTGAATCTTGTTCATAGTAATTTTTATAAATATCACAT
>CASEQO010000010.1 GCA_949290035.1 uncultured Mycoplasmataceae bacterium | reverse complement strand
CTTTAGTATTATTAGATAATTTACTATTATTTAATAAAATATCTTCATTATTATTTGATAAACTTAATGCCTTAGTTAAAAATATTGATGTAGAAAAATTTATTAATATTCCAAATTTAAAAAATTTTTTTAATGCTTTCATAAATAAAATCTATTTTCTTATTCTTGATAATATAATAATATTATATAATCTTTTTCCCCCACGAAAAATCATTAAAATCGATAGATGTAAATAGTTAAATATCACTATAAGTAATTTTATAGTATTTGCTTAGAAAGAAAAATATGTGTTTAATAAACACATATTTTATTTAATTTCATTAGCTAAATTCTTTTTGCTTAATTTATACAACATTAGCAATGATGCTAGTATAAATACAATTACTATTAGCATAGATGATAATATTACATGTCATCACTGAACTATAATATTTAATAATATACCTGAGAAATCAAATATAAAGTTTGTATATCATGAACAGAATAGAATAGCTAATGGAATGGCTATTAATATACCAAATAAAACTACTGGTATGTAAATAGCTAATAATGACAATACATTTTTAATATCACTTAACCCTAATGCTTTTAATAATGATGATATTTTTAAAGCATCGTTAACTATTACAAATGTTAATAGAATAATAATAATAAACGAAACAATTAATATTATTGATATTAATACATATTGAATTGTTATTAATGTATCATTCATAACATCAAATGATTCTTCAATTATATTAGTTGGTGTAGCTCCAGATGTAATTGTTACATATGCAGATTGACCAAATACACTTGTCAATGTATCAGCAAATGAATTAATATCATTCACATCTATATTTTCTGTATAACCTAATATAGATTTTACTTTAGGAATATTAACTCCATTTTTATAACTTAATACACTAGTAACACCTGGAGATAATTGGTCATTACCTGGATTTATTCCTGATAAGGAATAAAAAGCAACGGAATTAGAAATTTGATAAGGATTTGAACTGTTAGTATATATTCCATTAAATGGAACTCCATTTTCACCAATAATTTTTCCTGTAAATTTATTTTCTTCATTTCTAGTGTCAAAAACTTTTAATCCAGTAATAATATTTACATTATCTTGAGAAGTATATATTTCATTTCCTTCATAAGTATCTAAAATATCTATTACTTTAAAGTCATAATTGTCTTTAATATAATCTAATGAATCTTCTTTGTTATTTTCATCAATAATTAATTTTTTTAATTCTGAAGATGATTTAATTCTTTTTCCTATTGGTGTTTCTCATATACTAAATAATTCATTACCTTTAGTATATGAATCAATAGTATTGTTTATAGAAACATTAAATTTATCTCCAATATTTAATCCAGATCTTTTTGCAAAAGATTTATTAATTATTATCGGAACTATATTATTAATTATTTTTGAATTTATTAATGTTTCTTCTAAATCATCACCATTATCGTTTTTTAAATTTAAAAATGATTTATTTGAATTTGAAATACCAATTATTTTTTGTTCTGATAATGGAACGTTAAAGTTATTTATATTAAACATTGCATATGAATATGTTTTATCACCTTCTAGTATTGGAATTTTGTTGTAAGACATTAAATAATTTATAGAAGCATATTCTGGTAATTGGAACGCATTAAGCATAAGCATAATGTATTGAGTATCTAATTTAGTTCTCATAAATGTTGATGTTCCACCTAATCTATCAATATTTATTTTTCAATATTGAGTGTCTAAATCAAGGTGAGTTTTACCAAAACAATCTATTGTATCTAATCCATAACCTTGATTTACAAATATATCCTTTTCAATGTTGTTGTTTAAATAGTCTTTTTCAGTTGCTGGTAAAACATATGGAATTAAATATTGTCTAAAAGTATAATAACCTTTATTATCAATTTCAAAACCATTTTTTACATCACCTGAAATTTTACTTAATATTTGATTATTTGCATCATCACAATAATTTTTTTGATTTGAAGGCATTAATTTAACAGCAATATCTCATAACTTATTAAAGCCTGTTATAGAACTACCCATTGTTGCATTTATCAATAATTTAGATTGGATTAAATGTTGTAAATAATTAACCTCATCTGTACTAGTGGTGATATGTCCACTAGCATTTAAACCATCTTTATCAGAAGGCAACATGAAATTACCTTGTTGTGTAATTAAATTAGTAAAGTCTTTTGGATTATTTTTTGAATCATATCCTCTATACTCTAATTGATCTTTATCTATTAAGTAGTTATTTTCATACACATTTGAAGATGTTGCAGTATTTTTTATTTCATCTATACTATAAGGACCTACTTCATTTATATATTGCCCTAATTGATAGTTTTCATTATTTTCATCATTTCAATTTTCTAAACCATATAATGACATACCTATTTGATTATATGGAACTGTAAAATATTGCCCACCTTGTAATGTAGGTGTTACTAAATCAATTGCATATTCATATTGTCTAGCTGCAAATGTTTTTTCTTTTGATTCATTAAATTTATTATTTGAAGCAAAACCAAAAGTTAATGCAATAGTAATGAATGCACCCATTATTGTTAATGTTAATAATTTAAATATTGATGAGAATGCAATCGAATATCTTAACTGACTTAAAGGATTTTTATCTTTAAATATCTTCTTCATTAAAATTGAAAATTTATTTACTTTATTTGCTGATGTATTGTCTATCAATAATGTAGCATCGCCTCTTAAAATAAATAAAGATGTTAATCATATTATTCCAAAAAATAATAATGTACCAAGTGAAATAAATGTAGTAAAAGGTATTCAATTAAATGTAATAGCATAACTAGGTATTGTTCAGAAATTTGAAAACAATGACATAGCAATACCTTGAAAAGCAAAACCTAGAACATACCCAACAATATTACCAATTAATATAAAAGATAAGAATAACACAGTTAATGGTAATAAAATATTTCATTTTTTGTAACCATTAGCTAGTAATATACCTAAATCTACTTTATTAACATCAATAAATCTTTTAATTAATATGAAAGTTATTATTAATATACATATGGTTATAAAGATAAGTAATAATGATGATATTAAATTAACTGACTTAACAATTTTAGGAATAAAAACTAATCTTTGTGGAGATGGAGTTATTGTATTAGATATATCGTCAAACATATATGTTGACTTCATATTTGAAGGTCAAGACATATATTGTCTTGATATATTATTTATTTTATTTATAACTTCATTTTGATTTTTAACAGAACTCAAAAATTTTCCATATAGCATATCTTCACTTGTAGCATTTCTATATGTATTTTGAACTCTTGAAAATCCATCACTATTTAAATATACTAATACTTCATTTTGAATATTAGGTAGAGGTTTAGATAATGAAACTATAGGATACATAAAGTCAGGAGACATACCTGCTCCCAAAATAACATATTCATCATTATCTATTAATAATTTATTTTTATCTGGTAGCTTAGATAATCATTTATTAAAATCATCTTCAGGAGTATTAATATGCTTTTGTCATTCGTTATAATCTAAACATTCTTTGTTATTATCTTTAAGATATTGTGGTGATACAATAGCTTCATAAGATCTTTTATTTGTTAGTGTTGCTGTTATAGGTGATGTTCCAGTAATATTAACTGTTATTTGATATCCTTTGTCATAAAACAAATTATTATCAATTATTTTTTTAAAATTTTCTTGGGCATCTTTATAAGGACTAGGTTTTAATATAGTTCCTGGTAATTTTGAAAAATATGGATCT
The DNA here is from genome assembly GCA_949290035.1 of uncultured Mycoplasmataceae bacterium. GTDB lineage: Bacteria > Bacillota_I > Bacilli_A > Mycoplasmatales > Mycoplasmoidaceae > CAMREV01. The sequence continues at coordinate 1,117 of CASEQO010000010.1, read as the reverse complement.
AGGTTATTACTAATTAAATATGAATAGAAATTTGAATATTTTTCATTTCATCCATTATCACTTCAAGATGCTTTACTTAATTGGTTAACAAAATTCAAACCATATAGTCTTATAGTTTTTTTATATTCATAATATTTTTGAATTGTTTCATCTAATGTTAGGTTTGGTAATGCTGTTGTAGGATTTTTAGTTATGTCTCAATTATTGCTTTTAAATTCATTTATTAAATTAACATATTCATTTTGATATCCAGAAAAATCATTATTTATTAATGAAAATCCTTCTCCATCATAAATAACTATTTTATCTATAAGTTCATTATATTCTTGCTCAATAACTTTAAAAATTTTTCCTTGTTTACTTTGTGTTATTTCTAAAGAATTAAATTGTCTTACAATAGTTCCTAGCTTTTCTATATCATTGACAAAGTTTTTTGTTAAGAAATTTGTTGCAATATTATTTAATCTGATTTTAAAATTATTTATTCTTGAATTAATATCTTTGACTTTATCGCTAGAAGTTATTCCTGTTGTTCAAGTAAGTTTTATACCTGATAGCAAATCACTATTTTGTGAGAATAAAGTGTAATTAGAATCATTAGGTTTCTTTCCATTTTTTTCTCATTCATTATAAGAATCTAGTAATAATTTTGATCCATCTTCTCATGTTTTTTTATCAGGTTTTATCCACACTTCATTAATATTATCTATAACTGTTGAGTTCGTATAATCAACTTCATTGTCGCTACCATCAACTACTTTAAATTTTGCAGTTCATGATGATGTTCTATAATTTTCATTAACTACAAAATCATGAAGATTTCCTTCTTTAGTTATTTTTGAATATGAGTTATTTAATGTTTCTACTGTATTATTTAATGTTGTAAAAATTGTAGAAGAAAATAAAAGTAGAAAAACCATACCTATAACTGATATAATGTTTTTCTTGAAAAATCTAAATATAGCTTTAAATAAAATTCCTAAAAATTTCATATAACTTCTTAAAGATTTTTTTATATTTTACAACTTTAAATAAAATTAATAGAAATACTATATTATTTATATATATATATATATTAATAAGCACTCTTTTTTACATCGATAAATAGTGATATTTT
>CASEQO010000009.1 GCA_949290035.1 uncultured Mycoplasmataceae bacterium | reverse complement strand
TTTTGCACCGACTGTTATGAGCCAATGAGTGCAAATTTTTTTATTGTGTAAATTAGGGTGAATATGAAAAAAACTATATTTAATAATGATATTTTTATTGAATTGTGTAAAGAATTGCAAGATATTTTATTTTATGAAAATAATAAAGAAGTCAAAATAAATATTTATTTTTATAATAAAAACAATATAAATGATAAATATTTATTAAATATAAAAGAGAAATTTTTGCATCATTTATTTGGTATGCAATATATAGAAATATTTTATGAAAAATATTCTACAAAGAGCAAAAATCAAAAAACATCTATTTTTTTAAAAAATTTTTTAAAAGATGTTGTTTCAAAGAAGATTTTGTGAACGTCACTAGAACAAAAGATTTATTCAAAATTTAAAAATAAAAGTTTTCAAATAAATTTAAAAAATCCAAAAGAATTAATTAAATTTATACAAAATAAAATATTAGGTTTTTATCTATTAATAACTTATTCAAAAAAATTTAATTGATCAGAAAAATATAATATATATTCTACTAATATTTTTAATGTAAATGAAATATTTTTAACTTTTACTCCTCTTATCCACTCCAGAAATATATTTGTCTTACAAATAGATGAAATCACTAAAAATAATTATTATTGAAGAACTTTCATTCCAAAATCAATGAGAGTTATTAGAAAAGATAAAATAAATCTTACTAATGAATATTTTGTTTATAAAATTGATTTTATTAATATTTATATTATGAAATTAAATAAAGAATAATTATAAATAAAATAACGTTAACAAGAAATTAAATTACTATTTTAATAAAGATTACAATATATATAAAATTAAAACTAATTTGATAAGAAAACATAAATAAAAAACAGGAAAGCTACTCCTGCTAATCAGAATTCATTTTATCTTATTTACTACTTTTATTATCACACTATAAAATGGGTACTAAATTTAGTTTATTATTTTAGGGATATAGGTTAAACCTAAATTCTTCAATAATATTGATATTAAATTTACAATGTTTTTAGAAATTTACAATTATAAATACATATAATGATAACTAATATAAAAATACTTACCTTTATTGGTAAGTATTTTATAGTTAAATTATCAATTATTGAACTGTATAAGACATTTCAAATAAGTATCTCATATAATTAAATGCATTTGTATAGTTTGAGAAATAAACTGGAGTTCTAGATCAACCATTAAAATCATCAGCTAAGTTTGATAAGTTTATTCAAGTTAACATAGATGTATTTTTACTTATAACTTTACCTTGATCTACATAATTAGTTTCAGGATTAGTTATCTCTACACCTTCATTTAATAATAGAATTTTTTCTTGACTAGGTCTTATAACAACATTAGATAATGCTTCTTGTTTAGCTAATTCTTCTGTGTTATAAATATTTTTATTTAATTGTTTATAACTATAATCATAGAATAAATAAACTTTACCTATATCATTTTCTTTTCCTGTAGATGATTCAAGGTATTTAGTTTTATCATCTTCATAACTAAAAATACGTTGGTTATTTTCATTTAATGAAATATTGAATTTAGGACTAAATATTTCTCTATAAGTAGAAACATTTAAGTAATCACTTAATTTTTCATCTTCTGTAGATGAATCATAAGTATTAAATAAAACAACTATATCATCTGTTTTAGTTAATAAATTTTCTGATTCAGTAGAAACAATATCACCGTTGTCATTACCATATTCTTGATAATATTTATCAACTTGCTTATTATAGTAGTTAGCTATCATATAGATACCACTATTTCTATTTAACATAGAAACTGGATCTTTTTCACTAATTAATAGGTTACCTGCTATATTTAAATTTTCATTTTGATTATTTTCTGTATATTCTTTAGGAATTTTTATTCTTTTATATCTTTTTGTATCTGCTTGGTCAAATTCTATAAAATTAGTATCATTTTTAACATCGTTGTCAAGATTGTTTGAAGGAATTACATATTTATTTAATAATTTTCCATCAGAAGTAGAAGTTTGAACAAGTTGAACTTTATTTGAAATATTTTTTAATTGTTTTAATAATTGGTGTTCACCATTAACTAAATATTTTGGATCAACTAAAATTCTTTGTAATGAAGATGCAACTGCAGCTTTATCATAATACATTCCATCTTTAAGACTTGATGAACCAAATATCTTATCTACTGAAAATATACCATTAGGGTCATAATCAAATAAATATAATGGTGCACCTTTATACTTAATTATAAATTTAGTTTTTGAATCAATTACATTTTGTTGAATATTATAGATATCATTTTCAATTACACTTTTATTAAATTTGTTTATAAAATCACTTTTATTTATTATAAAGTCACTTATTCAAGATACAGAGTTTGAAAAGTTATTGTTATCATCTATATAACCAACACCCTTAAAAATATCTAAATCAGTTGTACTATATTTATTAATTGAATATTTGTTTTTTAATAATGTGTTATTAATATAAGAATTTAAATCATTAAATACGGTTTTTAAATATGTTTCTAATTCTGTATCACTTGGAAAGAAATCATTTAATAAGGGATCACTTTGAATTTCATTTTTAAAAGAAGTTGCTAATTTTGAATAATCAGAATTTTGTAGCGAACAACTTGGAGTAATATTTAAATTAAAAATAATTTCACTATTTGCTCTTTGACCAGAGTTTTCACTATTTTGTGCATCAACATATGGAGCTGATTTTAGTATTGGAAAATCAATAGCAGAATTATAATAAGTATCACCTCTTCATCTAGATACACCATGATTGTAAACTCAACCTTTCATAACTCTTTCAGCTTCTTTTGGATTTAATTTTATACCAATTGACTTTATATCTTTATTTCCAAATATATCTCCATTTTTAACTACAGCATATTCATCAAAAAGGTCTTTTTTTACATTATTACCAATTCATCCATTAAGACCAGCATATAAATCAACTTTATTTTGCTTGATTTCAAATACTTTTAAAAATTCCTCTCTTTTAGTAAATGTATCAGCTATATTTTCTAAAATATCAAACGAATTTGCTGTTAAATTAAATGAAGAAACTCTATTATTTGAATATACATCGCTATCTTTACTAGCACCTAAACTAAATCCGTTTTTATAAACACTAAATGATGGATCATTTGAATCATCATAATTACTATGTAAAAGTTCTCTATTCACAGTTCCAGAACGAGTTCGTCATCCTGCTCCAGTTAAACCTGAACCACTTCTTCATTCTTCTTCTAATTTAAAATTTGTGTAAAATGCAGGGTTGACATTTACTTTATAAGTAATTTTGTTTGCTACTTTTGTTGAAATAAAACTAGCAAGTTTTTGAGCAACTTTTGCTGCTATTTTTTTTGAAGAACTATCATAAACACTTCCGTTACCATTATCAGTTGTATCAAAATAATAATTTCCATTTTTATTAGATAAATTGAAAATATCAAATGTAAAATCACTATCACTTAGATTTAAATTATTAATAGCTATTGTTTTTAATAATTTTTGATCACTTGCATTTAAAGGGTTTATTTTATAAACACGATTATTTGCACTTTTATCAGTGATTTCATAATAACCAACACCTAAAGATGTTCTATTCCTTAATATTTTTTTTCTAGAATTAAGTGCATCATTTTCACTATTGAAAATATTACCAAATCCATCTGTATATTTTTGACCTGAAGTGATATTTGTAATAGATTGATATTTAGCTTCTTGTCTAGAAGTAGTAAATCTTTGGTTATCATTAACTCCAGAACCATTTAATCTATAGTTTTCATATACTGGAACTAATCTACTTTGAACTGATTGGTCATTTTTGAAAAAGGTCTTGTTTAGATTACTCATATCAACTCTTTTTCCATCACCATTATTAAATGGAATTTCAGTTATATCACCAATGTATGATTCATTACCAGTAACTATTTTATTTTTGGAATTAGTATCTTGAGTAATGTAATCTTGCACAGCTTCAGCTGAGTTTTCATAATAATATCCACCATAATTAATAGGTTTATTATTAAAAAGATATTCATTAATACCATATTTATTAGTTCCTAAAAATTTAGGTTGTAAGGAACTATCAACAACATTATTAGAACTAACTTTGTTTGATACAGTAGTACTTATACCTATAGCCATTCCAGATAAACCAGCAATAGCTACTAAAGATAAAGAACTACCAATTAATATTTTTTTATTTATTTTTTTCATAATAAATTCCTTTCTTTATGGATTAATTAGAAACCTCAACTATGTTTGCATAAACATGTTCTTTTAGTTCTTCATAAGAGTAAGTTTGACCATTAAATGTATATGTTATATTAACTTGTTCTTGATTAATAATTGTATCTAATTTGTAAATATTATTTTGAATGTACTGTCTTGCTTTATCTAAAGAATTAAAATATAATATATTTCCATTATTAGCATTAACTTTATAAACAGTTTGTGGAATACCAGTAGCTACTGGAGAGTAGTCTTTATAACTTGAATATCTTCCATCTCCGTTTATATATTCATTGTTATAAATAACTCTTTTTGTTTGATCTATTCATGAAGATATGCTATTAATAAATGTTTTTCTTAAATTATTAACTGAATTATTTATTGCTTCAGATAAAATTTTAATTTTATAAGTATTATTAGTTAATGGAACATATCTTCCATTTTCAAAAGTACCTTCATTTTCATGACCATTTTCTTTTAATGTAGCACTTTTATCAAACATAAATACCATATCATCATTATCACTGCTATATTCAACCTTTCCAATACTAGCATTATAAATACCATCTGGCTTATATTTACCTGGATCTATAGCTTCTAATGTTTGAGTGTTAGCATCAAATTTTGGTTGGATTGAGTAAACTATTGGTCTAATATGTTCTACTACATTATTAATAAATTGCCCATCTGCAGCTTGTCTATCAGTTGTAGAAATTCCATTAAATGAATATGACTTTTGAATTTGATTAGAATATTTATTAAATAACATAGCATCAAAACCACCACTATCTTTTAATACATATGCAAAATTTTCTAATTGTCTTATAACATCACTTAAAACTTCTGTTCTTGTTTCAAAAATTACATCGCTAACATCTGGATCTTTAAGTGATGTATTATTTTCACCATTCGCTATTGCTAAACCTCGAGTTGAAAATGTATATGCATATGAAACTTTATTATATATAGTTCCTTTTAAATCATTCAATACATTTGAGTTTGAAGAAAAAATATCATTTATGTAAGCTTTAGTTACTTCGTTTTTATCATTATAAGTTTTTCCATTGTAGTAATAAAAATCTTTATTAGTAGGTTTTGTTATTTGGATAGGATCCATTAATCCAGCAGCAGCTATTGAAATACTTGGTTTTTTATAAGTTCCAAATTGGAAATTTTCTTCAGATATTTTTCCACCAGCATCATAATAATATTTAATACCATCTGGTGTTGTGTATTCATAATAGAAATATTTATGAGATGGCATAAATACTAATAATAAAGCTATAGCAATTTCAAAAGCAACAGATAATGCATTTAAAACTGAAAGTGCAATAGCAGCTACAGACTTAAACTTTGATAATCTACTAACTTTTTCAAGCGATTCAGTTGCTTCATTTAAACTTTCTGATGATTCTTCAATACTTCTAGATGCTGCAGCTAATCCATGTGAATCTGATGGTGAAATATTTTCTGTTGCAGATTTTGTACGTCAATTTAATATTTTTTTACCAAAATCTTTAACTCTATCTCTTTTTCTAATTCTATCTTTTGTTTCAGCATCATCAAAAGATTCAGGAGTCGCACTTGAAGGTTTTCTACCACTTGATGTATTAGTATCTGAATCACTACCATCTGAATGAATTGAATTTGAAATTTCATCCATTTCTCTTCTAGTAGCTTCTTTATCTCTTTGTTTAGGAGAACTATCATCACTACTACTAGATGAACTACTAGATGGAGATATTGAACTATTGTCATCATTACTTATTCTTAAATTAAATGAATTTGAATCAACTTTATTTTCTATATTATTTAGATCACTATTAAAATGTAATAATAATTTTGTTCTACCTATATTGCTTAAACTAGAATCATCTCATTCTTTATTTTCATAACTTACAAGAAAAAAATTAATTTTATCCTTATTTTTTTTAAATTCAAACTCATCAAGATTTTTATCTTTAATCATTTTTTCAATTGAGGCATCTATAAATTCTTTTACTTTTGGATGTGCATCAGAATATTTAAAAGGATGATCGTGCAATTTAATTCCTAATTTTTCATTTATAAAAAC
>CASEQO010000008.1 GCA_949290035.1 uncultured Mycoplasmataceae bacterium | reverse complement strand
TGTAATCTCATATTTTTTAAAATATAGTATTGTTTAAAAACTTTAATATCTTATTTTCAAATTCTTGTATTGATTGATTATTTTCTATTAAATAATCATATTTAATATTTGAATCATTTAACTCAAATCCTATATGATCTTTTTTATAATTTTTATTATCAATTTTATTTTCTTTATTATTTTTAGATCTTATCAATAAAACTTTATCAAATAAATCTTTAAAATAATTTTCAAACTTAATATAAGTCCCTAGTTCTATAAAAATTAATTCCTTATTTGATATTTTTTTTATTCTTTTATATATTAGTGGATTAATTGTATTTTCTAATAATTCTAATTTTATTTTATCACTCAATATTAAGTTAAGAAGCTTTTTTTTATCCACGCTTTTATCATCAACATAATTTATTCCAAAATTTTTAACTATAGCTTTATAACCTTTTTTCTTTGCTTGGTATATTTCATTAACATATTCATCTACAACAAAAACTTTTGTATTAGTTTTTCTCAAAACATTTATAAAAGTGGTTTTTCCAGACCCCATTTTTCCTGTTACACAAATTTTCATTATTTTTGACAACAAGGACAATAATATGTCCCTCTTCCATTAACTTTTATTTTAACAATTAAATTTTTACAAATGGAGCAGGGTTTGTCTTTCTTTAAATGAACTTTTAAAAATTTTTGAAAGCTACCAGACTCGTTATTTTTATAAAGGTATGAAAAAATAGTTGTACCTTTGTTTTCTATAGCTTTATTTAAAATTAATTTAGAATTTTTAGCAATTAATTTAAATTCATTATCTGTTATTGATGAAGCAAGTCTTGTTGGAATTATTTTTGATGCAAACAATATTTCATCAGCATATATATTTCCAATACCACTAACTTTTGTTTGATCTAATAATGCGGTTTTAATAGCTTTTTTCGATTTAGAAATATTGTTTTTTAAATATTGCCATGTAAAATTTTCATCCAATGGATCTAAAGCTATTTTTGATAATTCTTTAGAATCTCTATAATTACTTTCATTATATATATTAAATGTTCCAAATCTTCTTGTATCAAAATACAAAAGATTATTTTTACCCATATCAAATTTAATTAGCATATGTTTTGTAGAGATATTTGCCTTATTTTCGTCATCAAGAAAAAATAGTTTTCCTTCCATTCTTAAATGAATTGATAATACCTTATCATTTGTTAAATGGAAAATTAAATATTTTCCGATACGATCGATTTTTTTTATTTTTTCATTTTTAATAAATTCAATAAAATGTTTTTTTGAAGAATTTTTAATAATCTTTTCTAAATATATTTCAACGTTAGTTATTTTTTTATTACATACTCCATCTTCAATTAATTGATTTATTAAGGTTTGTACTTCTGGTAGTTCTGGCATAATATATTAATTTTCCTTTCTATAATATTTTTCTTAATGAATTCAAATCATATTTTTCAATTATTGATAAAATAGATTGATTATCCTTTGGTCTTAATAAAAATTCATTTATATTTTTATCATTAAATTCATTAGTTAAAATAGTTGCTAATTTTTTTGAAAAAAACGCTTGTTCTTTATCTCTTACTAAGTTTTCTTTTATTTTATTTGATTTAATAGAATCAATATTTTCATATATTTTTTCTAACGAAGAATATTCTAATATTAAATCTATAGCGGTTTTTTTGCCTATTCCTTTTACCCCAGCTATATTATCAGAATTATCGCCTGCTAAGGATTTATAATCTACAATTTGATTAGGTAATAATCCATCATTTATATTTTTAAAATTATCTAAATTATTTATAATAACATCTTTTACCCCGGATTTAAATAAATGAACTGAAGTTAATTTATTAACTAATTGAAGCATATCTTTATCAGAACTAAATATATTAACCTCAATATTGTTTTTATTTAAAATATTGCTAACACTTCCAACAATATCATCTGCTTCCAATCCTGGTATACAATAAACATTAAATCCTAAATATTTAGACATATCTTGAATTAATTGAATTTGTTCAATTAATTCTTCTGGAGTTTTTTTTCTATTAGATTTGTATTCTTCTGATTGTTTATGTCTAAATGATTTTTCTTTATGATCAAATGCTATAATTGCATAATCATATTTTTCTTCATTTAATAAATTGTTTAACATGATAGTCATTGTTCTTAAAGCATTTGTGTATGGTATATTATTTTGCTTATAATATTCTAATTGACTATATGTTGCATAAAATGCTCTAAACATTAATGAATTTCCATCAATAACAATAGCTTTACTCATCTTTTATTACCTCGTGTAATTTAGTTATTCTTTTTCCTTTTGGATCAAATTTGATGTCACAAACAATATATGAATTATTAGATATCTTGTCTTTATATGAATCAAAATTAAAACAAGTAATATTTTCTGTTGTTGAATCCTGAACTTTTATAAAAGCCATTAATTTATTAAATTTTGTCATTCTTTCATTTATAGAAATAACTTTTAAAAAACAAGTAGCTACATCTTTAGATTCTGAAACTGAAGAAACATTATCTATTTCATACTTATTGTATATGTGTTTAAATTTAGAATTATCTATTTTGTTTTCATTAAAAGAAAATCCAATTAAATCAAATTGTTTTAAATTATATTCGAGTTCTATTTTATTTAATTCTTCTTTAGATAAATTCTCTTGAATTCAATTAGGTTCAAATAGATATTGACCATCAGCTTTTATATTTTTTGATGAATTAATAGCTATTTCCAAATTATTTAGCATAAAATTTTTTGTTAGATTTAAAAAATCAAAAGAACCACTTTCAATTAAAAGTTTTATAGTTGATTCACCTATACCATTGTTTGATAACGAACTTACAATTTGTCCAAATGAGGTATTTTTTTCATCTAAGTTATCTCTAACTGAAATTATTTTTTTGGATGTTTCAGTTCCAATACCTTTTATATTTGAAAATCCAAAATAAATTTCATTTTTATAAATACTAAAATTTCTTTTTGATATGAAAAGTGATGGCTGATTTATTTTTATTCCTTTTGATATACACTCTTTGCAATAAGCATTTATTTTATCAAAATTACCTTCTGAATTTGATAATAAGATACTCATAAATTGAATTGTGTAATGTTGTTTTAAACACATCATTCAATAGCTAATTAAAGCATATGATATTGAATGAGAATGATTAAAACCATAACTAGCAAATTTTTCTATATAGTTGAAAATATCTATTGAATGCTTTTCACTATATCCGTTTGATATAGCTCCATCTAAAAATTTATTTTTAATTTTTTCTAATTCATCTTTATCTTTTTTAGAAATTATTTTTCTAAAAATATCTGCATCTGCTGAACTAAAATTTGCAACTCTTTTTACTAATTCTATAACTTGTTCTTGATAAATTAATATTCCATTTGTTGGTTCCAAAATATCTTTTGATCTTTCATCAATATATTCAATTTTTTCTTGACCAAATCTTCTCTTTACAAATGATGGAATATTTTGTTGAGGGCCTGGTCTAAACATCGCTGAAACTAATGAAATATCTTCAATATTTTTAGGCTTAACTTTTAAAAGAGTTTGTCTCATTCCTGGTGATTCTAACTGGAATATACCTAATGTTTTAGCATTAGAAATTTCATCAAAAACTTTTTTATCGTTTAATGGAATATCAGATAAATTAACATCTACATTTTTCATTGTATGAATTAATTTAAGAACATTAAAAATAATAGTTAAATTACTTAATCCTAATAAATCAATTTTAAGTAACCCAAGTTCTTCTAAATATTCCATTGAATATTGAGTTATCGGATAATTATTAGAAGATGATAGTTGAATCGGAACTAAATCGTTTCATTTTTCCTTTGAAATAACTATCCCAGCTGCATGCATTCCTACTTGTCTAGGACATCCAATTATTTTAGAAGCAATATCAAATAACTCTTTATATGAATTATAATATTGAGATAATTCTTTATTGGAATTAACGGCCCCCATTAAATCTTCATCAAATTCTGAAGAAATCAATTTTGAAATTCTATTAACAATTTTTAAATCAATATCCATAATTCTAGCAATATCTCTTATTGCCATTTTAGACTTAATTCTTTGAAAAGTAATAATATGAGCGACATGATCAAAACCATATTTGTTAAAAATATAATCGATAATTTCTTCTCTTCTAGTATCCATTATATCTATATCAATATCAGGCATTGATTTTCTATTAGGATTTAAAAATCTTTCAAAAATTAAATTATATTTAATTGGATCTATTGAAGTTATTGATAAACTATAAGATACTAAAGATCCAGCTGCAGATCCTCTTCCTGGACCTATTAATATTTTTTTATTATTAGCTTCAGCTATAAAATCACTAACAATTAAAAAATAATCATTAAATCCCAT
>CASEQO010000007.1 GCA_949290035.1 uncultured Mycoplasmataceae bacterium | reverse complement strand
ATCATCCATACCAATATTATAGATATTAATTCTTTGATCTAAATCTATTTTATTAACTAATCAATTATGCATTAATGCATTATTGATAAATTGATTATATCTATTTTTAGCATCAGTTGTTTTGATTCTAACAACTAAGCTAAATCTAGTACCTAAAGCACCATGATAATCAGTTATGCTATTTAAAGATATTTTTATACCTCATAAACCACTTTTATTTTTAGGTAATATCGATTTTTTAGTGAATTTTTCTTTTTCAAATTTTACATTAAATCATTTTTTTTGCTCTTTTCTTAATGTTTCTTCAGTTAAATAATCTAGTTCTTTAGTATCTTTATTTAAAGGTATTATTGTTAAATCATTTTTTTTATTATCTAATTCCAATCTACCAAATTGGATTTTAACTTCTATTGAAGTGTAATCTACACCTTTTTCTCTTTGTCCATATGTAAAATAATTAAAAACATATCTAGTTTTAAAAGGATGTTTATTATTTTCATCAAGAATCATTGGTAGTTCATAATTATAAATAGTTTTTTCATTTAAAAAACCATTTATAATAAATTTGACTTCATCATCATTTGAATTTAATACATCGTCTATTTTTATTGGAACTACACCATATCCAATGTATTCTAAATTATCATTATCATCTTCTCAAGATGTTGATGATTCAATTATTAATGCTTTAGCATCTTCTTTACTAAATCCTAATACATGAATTAAGTATGCTACTTTTCTAGAAATTCATGGTGTTGCATATGATGTTCCTAGCACTAATGGAAAATCTATTGATGAATTACAAACCCTTATTAACTCGTTTGTATCTCCACCATAATAAGATACATCTGGTTTTTGAAATAATGTTAATATAGGTCCTTTTCTTAAATAAGATGCTTTTTGTTTACTTTTATTAACTGAATTAACAACTATTGAATTTAATGAATCTGCTGGGGAACCTACTTTAATAGATTTATAATCTTTATTATAGTTAGTTCCAGAAACTATAAATATTACGTCATATGTAACTTGAAATTCATCTAATTTTGATGCCACATAAGAAATTGAATTATTATCTACTTCATTATTTGATCCTAAACAAAAGTTTCAAACTTTTATATCTCTATTATCTTGTAAAATTTTTTCAATTTTTTTTACTACAAAATAAGGTTGAATTTCATTTGTAGTAACACCAAAATGTTTTACTTTAAATCTACCACACCCATCATCTAATCATGGATTTAATTGAGAACCATCCACTATGATAGATGAGACTTGTGTACCATGATCATAATCTTTTTTTTCTTTAGTAATATTTTGATCTACCATATCTACATATTCTACTCATTTACTAAAATACACTTCTTTATTAAATAATGTATCTATAACTCCAATAGTAGGTTCATTTTGTGGTTCAGGTATTCAAATTCCTCCATTTATGGAAGAATCTATTTTATTTTCTAAAATATCTAATGAATAGATACTTTTAACGCTCATTGATATTAAATAATCTATTTCTTCTAATAATTCAGGATTTATTTTTTCATTAAAATAAAATGTATTTTTAGATAATTCTTTATATTGTCCATCTTTTAAATTTAATAAATCCATTATTTCTAATGAATCATCAATATGATAAAAAGATAAAATGTTAGATTTAATGAATTTATTTTTTTCTCCATCATTTGGTATTTTAAATGAATAAATATTAGATATATCTATAATACAACTAATAAAAAATTCAATTTCTTTTTCATTAAAATTTAAAAGCTTAATTTTTCTTAATCTAATTTCACTAATGGTTTTACTATTAATAGAACTTAATAAAGTATTATTTTTAAATTCATCTAATATTTTTTCTAAATTTAAAATAATATTATCTAGCTTATTATAATCTTTTATATAATAAGTAAATTCATGTCTTGTTTTGTTGTCTATTTCAATATATTTTGATCCTTTTATATAATCATCTGCATTTTCTTTAGATGAATATAAAAATATTTTACTAATTCTTCTAGACTTAGGTAAAATATCTTCACATATTACATTAATTAAATAACCTTTTATATATCTTTTTTTTGAATTTCATTTATTTTTATATTCTCTAATATTTTCTATTAATTTCTTAACTTTCTTTATATCAACTATTTGAGTAGAATTTAGATTTTTTGGTCCGCCACTATTGTTATTTTTACCTTTTTCAAAATTACCTCTTAATTCTAATAAATAATTCATCTATAGTACCTCACTTAATTTTCTTGCAATTGTACTTTTTGATGAATTATTACTTAAAGTAGCTATTTCTCTAACTGTAAAACCTTCATGTTTTAATTCTTCGATGCTTGGTATATTTTTATTTAAATAATTAATATAAAATCTTCTATAAAAATTATCATTTTTATTGATTACTGAAAATGTCATAGATGTTTTTATAATATTTTTCATGTCTGAAGGATAAACATTTTTATCGTTTAATTTAATAATCTTTTTAAATAAGTTTTTATTTTTTTCTTCTAAATTAAGTTGTTTTGCATAATGTTCATAAAATTTAAAAGCTATATCTATTAAATCATCTTTTTCATATCTATTAAAATCTACAACATAATCAAATCTTCTAAGAATTGCTTTATCTAAATGATCTGATAAATTTGTAGTTGCAATTAATATTGAATTAGATGATACATTATCAAGTTCAGATAAAAATGTAGATGTAACCCTTCCCATTTCTCTTAAATCATTTGAATTTATTCTATCTAACACTAATGAATCTATTTCATCAAAAATTATAAGTACTTTACCAAGATTTGAAATAGTTTTAATTTCTTCAAATAATTTTTGCAAATTTTTAGACGTTGATCCTAATTTACTATCAATTATATTATTATATTTAACTATGTATGTTTTAATAGAAAGTATTTTTCCAATATATGCAGCAGCTTTAGTTTTTCCTGTTCCAGGTAAACCTTTAAAAAGAAATTTATTTAAATTTAAATTTTTAGTAATTGATTCTATAATACCTTTTAAATCATATAATATATCTTCTGAAAAAAATAATTCTTCATTATCAAATTTTAGACATTCTAAAAATTCTAGATTTATATTATTAATATCTAATGATTGAGGAACAAACATATCTCTATCTTTAGAAATTAAAGATAAAATATAAAAAGATAATTCCTCAAAACCTTCTTTTGAAAAATAAGTAGCTATTTTATATGATAAATCTTTAAAAGCTATTTCATTATTTTCGTAATGATACTTAATCAAATCTATTACATCTTTTTTCTTCATATTTAGCCCTAATATAAACTATTTATATTATAGGACAAAATATTTATTTTTAGGACAAATATATAAATTTTATATTTTTATGATAGACTTATATTGTAAATAAAATATTTTTGATATTTTTAAAAAATATATATAATATAGTTGTAGCGACCATTAAGGTACAGGGGGATAACTTGCGGATTATCCTTTTTATTTACGAATAAACTCATAAATTCAATATAACATTTTCTTATAAATTTTCCAATTTAAATTTTATTTAATTGTTATCTATCATTAAAATTACTATTTAAAATTAAAGTCTTCTATTAGTAGCATTAATTAATATATTTTATATTTTAAATAATACTTCTTATTCTATCTAATAATATACATATTACCATTTTAAAAGGAATTATCTCATTTTCATGTCGGCCATCTAGATTCTATAAAAAATGATCTTTTTTTGACATTTTTTATAGAATCTATAGAAAATTGTAATTTTTTTATAGATTTTTTATAGATTCTATAAGATATATTAGTCTTTCTTACAAAATTTAATTATTCATATTTTAGTATTTAACTATAATAGATCATGTTTTACGGTATTTTTGTTACATATTTATATCAAAATAAAATAAATAATTATATATTATTTTGTAATATTACTAAATAAATATATTAAATAATTTACATCGTGTAAAAAGTATTATGTATGTTATTCAAATAATAAAAGATCACAATTTAATAATCGAATATAAATAAATTAAATATCTATTGTTAAATAAGCATTTCCTAAAGAACAAAAAAGAGCAAGACTAGGGCAAAAAATTGAACAATTCCTAGAAGGAAAAAATTGGACAATTTTTTATTATGAATAGAAAGCAATTAAAACCAGAACAATGATTCTATTATTTTGATTTATATCAAAAAGATTATTATAAATTTATTTATAAATATAGTGTAATAGCTAAAAGAAAACGAAAAATAGCATAACAAAACATTAATTTAAATCCAAAATATTTAATAAATCTTTCTAAAATAATGATGATTTTTTATTAAATTATTTACAATTTGTCAATTGTTCTTAAACGAGCACAAATCAGCTAATTGAATTCCTCAATTTTTTTAGAATCTTTTCACTGATGTTGAATATTAGAAAACTTATTTTTTTCTAAAATAAATACAGATCTTAAATAACTCTCTAATGATTTTTCATATAATTTTGATGAGTTAAATATATCTGAGTAAATAATTAATTCATCATCTTTAAAAAATGAAAAAATATTATTTTTTTCATTATATGTGATCATTCTTTCAATTCCACATTTAACCATAAAATTATATGTAGTTCCTTTATCATTTAATCATTTCTTATCAATATTATAATTTTCTATATAACAACAAAAATATTGACTATATTTGTCAATACATTTTTCAAAAATTAAATCAATAAGAAAAAGTTTTTTCTCTTTTGCCAAAAAATGACCTTTTATTTCAACATCAAGATTATAGTTGTACTTTTTTATTATTTTTTGTCTTAATCTTTTAAATGTGTTTTTTATTTTATTATAATTATCTT
>CASEQO010000006.1 GCA_949290035.1 uncultured Mycoplasmataceae bacterium | reverse complement strand
TTATCTAAGTTTCGGCCCTGTATCATTATTATGTAGACTTAAACATATAGTTGATCACCAAAAAAAGCAATTGAGTTTCGGCCCTGTATCATTATTATGTAGACTTAAAACAAAATGTATTATAATATATAGGTATATTTATAAGGAGCTATAATGGCAAAAACAAAAGAAAATGTTGGATCAGCCAATGAAGAAAAAAAGGCTGTAAAAGCTAAAACTACTAAAGCTAGTTCTAAAGAAACTAAAAAAGTAGAACCTAAAAAAGAAGATAAAGAAGTAAAAGAAACTAAAAAGAAAGCTACAGCTATTAAAAAAACTAGCGAAGAAAAAGTAGTTAAAGAATCTAAAAAAGTTTCTACTTCATCTATAGAAAATGATAGTGTAGAAAAGAAAACTGAAACACCATCATTTAAAGAAAAATCTTTAGAAATAGAAGAAGGTATTAAAGCCAAATTAGAAGCAAATCCAGCAATCGCAGCTAAATTTGAACAAATAGTTTCTGTTACTAAATTAATGGAAGCTGGTGCACATATAGGTTTAACATCTAAAAGATGAAATCCTAAAATGAAAAAATATGTGTATGCTAAAAAAGGAAGAAATCACATTATTGATATCTTCAACACATTAGTTGGTTTAAGCAATGCTTATCACTTCTTAAAAGAAGTAGGTGCTAAAAATAAAACTGCTTTATTTTTAGGAACAAAAACTTTTATTGTTAAAAAACAAATAAAAGATCAAGCTAAAAGAGTAAATGCATTCTATGTAAATCAAAGATGATTAGGTGGTACTTTAACTAACCTAAGAACAATCATGAATTCTACAAAGAAATTAAATGAACTTGCTATTTTACAAAAAAATGGTGAAATAGAAAAATATTCTAAAAAAGAACAAATAGAAAAAATTAAAGAATTTAAAAGATTAAGTAAATTCTTTGGTGGAATTAGAACTATGACTTCTTTACCAGATGTTTTAATAGTTAATGACCCTGTAGAAGAAAAGAATGCTATAGCTGAAGCTAAAAAATTAGGAATTAAAGTTATTGCTATTTGTAATACAAATGCAAATCCAGAAGGAATTGATATTGTAATACCAGCAAACAACTATTCTATAAAAGCTGTTTATTTAATAATTGGTTTATTAGCTGATGCAATAGCTGTTGGTCAAGGAAAACCAACTCAATTTATAGGAAAGAAAGACGAAGAAATAATTCTTCCTCAAACATACGTTCAAAAATAATTAAATATATGCTTAATGCACATATTTTTTTGTATTTATAAGTTATATGAATAATTTTTAAAAAAATTAGCATTATTTATATATTGATTTATAATATTTTTATCTTTTTAATAAGGTGAAATAAAATGCAAAAAAATATTAACATTTTAAAAATAGAAAATGGAAATAGAGCATTAGTTCATTTTCATGGATTTACTTCTTGTAAAGAAGAAAATAAAATATTAATGGATATATGTAAAAAAAATAATATTAGTTATTACGGAATAGATTTTCCAGGTCAAGGTAATTCTTGAATTGATGATAGGGATAAACCAACTATGGAATATATTTCTAGAATAGCTTGTAATTTTATAAAATCTCTTAATAAAAAAGATATTATAATATCAGGTCATTCTATGGGTGGGGCTATAGCTATTAATGTATCATCAATGCTTGATCCAAGTATTATTAAAAAAATAGTGTTAGAAAATCCAGTTAATCAAAGTTTATTAGATGAAGAAAAAAATAGAATTAACTTATTAAATATTTTAAAATCAAAAGAAGATTGTTTGATTTGTGAAGATGATAATTTAGTATCAATATCTTTTGATGAGAAAAAAAGAAAATGATATAAAGATTTAGGAGAGGATTTAGCTTCAGAAAGTTTTTTAAATAATTTAAATAAAATTATGAAAGTTACTAAATGTCAATTTGATATTATATATGGAGTTGAAGATAAATTAATTCCATATAAAGAATCATTAAATTCATTTAAATCACTTCCTACAAGTTCAAAAATAAATATATACGAAATTGAAAACGCAAGACATGTTCCACATAATGAAAATCAAGATAAATATGTAGAAGTTATGCAAAAAATTTTAGGAGAATAATATTATGAGTAAAGATATATGTGTAATTTTAACCAATGATAATGAAGACATTGAAGTAGTTGCGCCAATTGATATATGAAGAAGAGCTGGACTAAATGTAGAATTAGTTTCTATAACTGATAGTTTAGATATTAGATTAGCTCATGGAAATGCAATAAAAGCAGATAAATTATATAAAGATGTAGATATAAAAAAATATAAAGCAGTATTTTTTCCTGGTGGAATGGGATATAAAAATTACTTTACTTTTCCAGAATCAAATAATCTTGTTGAAATATTAAAAAATAATTTTTTAGATGATGAAGATAAATATATAATAGCAATTTGTGCTGCTCCAGATTTTATAGCAAAATCTGGATTAATGAATGGAAGAAATGCTACATGTTATCCAGGGTTTGAAGAAAGCTTTGAGCAAACTTATAGAAAAGATCTTTGTGTTTGCTCACATGATAATCTTATAACTGCTTGTGGTCCAAATTATGCAATTTCACTTGCACTAAAAACAATTGAAGAAATGATAGGAAGAAAAAAAGCAGAAACTATAGCATCACAAATCTTATTTAAATATGATCAAAAAGATGAATAATTTAAATAAAATACAAATAAATTAATAATTACTTATTAAGGAGTTTAATTATGTTAATAAAATCATTTGATTTAAATAATTTAAAAGAAAATTTAAGTAAAGATAAATTAAGTATTATCAAGTTCTCTGCTGAATGATGTGGCCCATGCAAAATGTTAGCACCAATTATAGAAGAAATTAGTAATGAACAATCAAATATTGATATATATGAAGTAGATATTGATGATGATACAAAAGAAGAATTAGTAAAACAATATTCTGTTAATGTTGTACCAACTGTTGTATTTGTAAAAAGTGGAAAAGCTGTGGCTACTTTTTCAGGGTACAAGCCTAAAGATGAAATTCTAAAATATATAAATGAAAACAAATAAAATCTAGTAAAATAATACAAAAACAATTTGTATTATTTTATTTTTTATATTAAGGTATTAAAATGAATATAGTAAATGAAGCACAACAAGTAGTTTTAGAAATTCCAATATGACTATTAGTATTACTTGGGGTTTTAATATCATTAGCTATTGTTGCAACAATTTATAAAATATTTTCATATAGAAAAATAGGTATAGTTAGTAAAAAAACAGATTATTTAGTTGAGGATTTAATTTATAAATTAGAATTATTAACTCCAAGTGTTGAATTACTTATTAATATTTCTGAATATGTTGATAAATTAAAATCTAATATAAATCAAAAAGATATATCTATAAGAAAATACTTAGCATCTAATAAAGAAAATGCAAAATCTAAAAAGAAAGATTCTAATAAATAATTTTAGATATGGAAAAAGTTAATTCAAGAACACATATTATTGTAAAAGGTGCAAAAGAAAATAATTTAAAGAATATAGATATAAATATACCTAAAAATAAATTTGTTGTAATAACAGGATTATCAGGATCAGGAAAATCATCATTAGCTTTTGATACAATTTTTGCTGAAGGTCAAAGAAGATTTTTAGAATCATTATCGTCTTATGCAAGACAATTTTTAGGCGGAAACGAAAAACCTAATGTAGATTCTATTGAAGGATTATCTCCTTCAATTTCTATTGACCAAAAAACTACATCTCATAATCCAAGATCTACAGTTGGTACAGTTACTGAAATATATGATTATTTAAGATTAGTTTTTGCAAGAATAGGAACACCATTTTGTATTAATGGACATGGAGAGATTAAAACTATATCAATTGATAAAATAATTGATAACATTTTTGAACATCAAGAAGGTACTAAATTACAAATACTATCACCAATTGTAAATAATGAAAAAGGTACATTTGCTAACAAAATAGAATCTATTAAAAAAAGTGGGTATTTAAGAGTAAGAGTAGATGGTAATCTATTAAGTCTAGATGATGAAATAAAGTTAGAAAAAAATAATAAACATAATATAGACATTGTTGTTGATAGAATAGTTTTAAATTATGATAAAGAAACTAGAAGTAGAATATATGACTCAATAGAAAAAGCTACCAATGAATCAAATGGTAAAGTAATCATAATGTATGAAAATAATGAAGATTTATATTCATTAAATCATTCTTGTAATGAATGTGGATTTTCTATTAATGAGCTTGAACCAAGATTGTTTTCATTTAATTCTCCAATAGGAGCATGTGCTAATTGTAATGGATTAGGATTTACAACTGAACCAGATGTAAATAAATTAATTCCTAACTTCAATTTAACTATTAATCAAGGAGCAATTGAATATTTTCAAAATACAATAGGGACTAATTCAATTGATTGACAAAAATATAATTGTTTATTAAAACATTACAAAATTGATTTAAATAAAAAAATAAAAGACTTTACAAAAGATGAATTAAATATAATTTTATATGGTTCAGATGAACCAATTGAATATAACATAATA
Organism: uncultured Mycoplasmataceae bacterium; assembly: GCA_949290035.1. Lineage (GTDB taxonomy): Bacteria > Bacillota_I > Bacilli_A > Mycoplasmatales > Mycoplasmoidaceae > CAMREV01. Next base: position 13,497 of record CASEQO010000006.1, on the reverse strand, counting down.
TCTAATAGTGGTAAAAAATTACAAGGATTTGAAGAAATTGAAGGTATATCTACTTTAATAAAAAGAAGACATATGCAAACTGAAAGCGAAATGGCTAGAGAATATTATTCAAAATATCTTTCTAGTATCACTTGTAAAGAATGTAATGGTAAAAGATTATCTAAAATGGCTTTATGTGTAAAAATTAATGATAAAGATATTGCATCATTAATTGATATGAATATTTTAAATATTATTGAATTCTTTTTAAATTTAAAATTAACTGATAACCAAAAGAAAATAGCAAACCTTGCTATTAAAGAAATATTAAGTAGATTATCATTTTTAGAAAACGTTGGATTAAATTATTTAACATTATCTAGAACTGCTTCTACATTATCAGGAGGAGAATCTCAAAGAATTAGATTAGCAACTCAAATTGGATCATCATTAACAGGGGTATTGTACATTCTTGATGAACCATCAATAGGACTTCATCAAAAAGATAATGATCAACTTATTAATACATTAATGAAAATGAGAGATCTTGGAAATACATTAATAGTAGTTGAACATGATGAAGATACTATGAGAGCTGCAGATTGACTAATAGATATAGGTCCTGGAGCAGGTGAACATGGTGGAAAAGTAATTGCTCAAGGTACTCCAAAAGAGGTTGAAAATAATGTTAATTCAATAACAGGTCAATATTTATCTAAAAAGAAAAAAATAGAAGTACCAGAAAAGAGAAGAAAAGGAAATGGTAAAACAATAGAATTATTAGATGCAGAAGGAAACAACCTTAAAAAAGTTGACCTAAAAATACCTATGAATACATTAACTGTTATAACAGGTGTATCTGGATCAGGTAAATCTACTTTAATTAATGAAACATTAATAAAAGCAATTGAAAAAGAAATTTTAGATCCTTTTATAGTTCCATTAAAATATAAAAAAGTATCTGGAATAGAAAATATTGATAAAATTATTAAAATATCTCAAGATCCAATTGGAAGAACACCAAGATCAAATCCAGCTACATATGTTTCTGTTTTTGATGATATAAGAGATTTATTTGCATTAACTCCAGAAGCAAAAGAAAGAGGATATCAAAAAGGAAGATTTTCTTTTAATGTATCTGGTGGAAGATGTGAACATTGTCAAGGTGATGGTATTATAAAAATTGAAATGCACTTTTTACCTTCTGTAGAAATCAAGTGTGAAGAATGTAAAGGTAAAAGATATAATAGTGAAACACTATCAGTATTATATAAAGGAAAGTCTATTGCAGATGTATTAGATATGTATGTAAGTGAAGCATTAGAATTTTTCAAACATATTCCTAACATTAAAAGAAAACTTCAATTAATGGTAGATGTTGGATTGGGATATTTAAAATTAGGTACAAACGCAGTTAATCTATCTGGTGGTGAAGCACAAAGAATAAAAATTGCTAAATATCTACAAAAGAAATCAACTGGTAAAACTATATATGTTCTAGATGAACCAACAACAGGATTGCATGTTGATGATATATCAAGATTATTAGAAGTTTTAAATAGAATTGTTAATAATGGTGACACTGTTATAGTTATAGAACATAATTTAGATTTAATTAAAGTAGCTGATTACATTGTAGATCTTGGACCAGATGGAGGAGATAATGGTGGATATATCATTTGTAAAGGAACACCAGAAGAAGTATCTAGATGTGAAAAATCATATACAGGACAATATTTAAAGAAACTTTTGTCTAATAATTAAGAAAGGAAAACATTATGGCTAAATTTAATTTTTTTGCATTGGGCGGATTAGATGAAAAAGGTAAGAGTTGTTTAGTTATAGAAATAAATGGCGAATACTTTTTATTTAATTTGGGAGTTAATTTACCTCATTTTGCAAAATTAGGTATTAACAAAATAATTCCAGATACTGACTGATTAAAAAATAATTATAAAAAAATTAAAGCAGTATTTTTAGCAAATCCAACTTACGAAAATATAAATGCATTACAATATGTTAATATTTGATTAAAAGATATTCCAATTTATACATCAAATATAGGTGAATTTATAGTTAATAATTTCTTTAATGAAAAAAGTATGCAAAAAGTTGGATCTTTTTGTAAATATAAAGTAAATGTAATTGAACCAAATAAAGAATTTACTATTGGAAAAACAACATTTAATTCTTTTAGAGTTATTAGCTCAGTTCCAAATTCACTAGCTATATCAATAAAAGTTGGAGATGCATGAGTATTGATAATTGATGATTATATTGTAAATAGTGATATTGATTTTAATTTTAGAAATGAAATTAATAGAATTAAATCACAATTAAAAAATATTTTACTTTTAATAGTTAATGCAGGAAATGTTTCTAAAATAAAAGATTACACTTCTCCTAAATTTGATATCACTTCATTTTTAGAAAAAGAATTATCAGTAAAATCTAGAAAAATTATTACATTACACGATCATGACTATTATACTTTTTTATCAGTGTTAAAAATATGTAGAAAAAAATCTATTCCATTTATTATAGGTAATAGTGTTTTCTATAAAAATTATCAATATTTAACAAATAATAATTACATAAATTCAAAAGGACTATTAGCTTTACCTATTTCAAAAATTAATGAATTAGAAAATGGTATTATCTTTTTAGTTAATAACAAACAAAAAATATTTCAAGATGTTTCAAAATTTTTAATAGATAAAGATATTAATTTTGAAATTAAAGAAAATGACCATTTAATATTTTTAAACCCAATAATAGCAGGGTTTGAAATTGATGAAGCTAAATGTGTTGATGAAATAGCTAAAAAAGATATTTCATGATCAAGACTTCCTAAAACATATTCAGAAATGAAAGCAGGTCAAGAAGATCATAAATATTTAATTTCATCATTGAAACCTAAATATGTTATTCCTTCTAATGGATTATATTCAGATTTTGTAAGGTTTAAAAGATTAGTAAATAATAATTTTCCAAAAACAGAATTTATAATTTGTGAAAATGGGCAAATAGTTTCATTTAATAATGATGAATTTAAGATAGAGAAAAAAAGATTAAACATTCAAGAAAAATATATAAATAATAATTATTTATCAGAAATGAATGAATCAGTTTTAAAAGAAAGAAAACAAATGTCTATAAATGGTATTATTTTAATAAACATATTAAATGAAAAAGTAAATGAAAAATATGTTACTAATTGTCAAATAGAATCATTTGGTTTAATAGATAAAAATTCATCTGAAAATGAAATTATGGATGAAATAAAAAATACTATACTAACATTTTCAGATGAAAAATTAAATGATAAAAACTTTGATAAAAAAGAATACAAAAATAGTATTAAAAAAATAGTACAAAAAATTATTGAAAAACAATTAAATAAAACACCAGTAATATTAACAACAGTTATATAAATTATTTATAAAAACATTAATTTTTATTTAAAAATACTTGATTTTTATATATTATTTTGTGTTAAAATTCTAAATGTTATTTATTTTAAGGAGCTTTATGAGCAAGAAATTAATTCTTGAGTCTGATAAACCACTTACTAAGACTCAAATTATTAAATTAATGAGTGACAATTCAAATATTTCTGTTCCAGTATTAAAAGAAATTTTTGAAGATTACCAAAAATTGTTATTTGCAGAACTTGATAGAGTTGGAGAATTTAAATTATTTGATTTAGGTAAACTTAAAGTTACTTATGTTCCAGAAAGAGAAAGAGTGAATCCTCTTAATGGAGAAAAAATGATTGTAAAAGCCAAAGCTAGATTAAAATTCAGTTTTTCTAAAAATATTAAAGAATTTGCAAATTCATTATACATTTAATTTATTAATTTCATTAACTTCTAGATTTAATATATCTAGAAGTTTTATTTTGTTATAAAGTCATTTTTAAAATCTTGTACAACAAATTTAGTAAAAAAATATAAATATACAATAATTATATATATAATCTATAAGTTAATAAGTAATGAAAGGAAGAAATTATGAAAATATTATTAGCGTGTTCTGCAGGGATGAGTACATCTCTTTTAGAAAAATCTATTAAAGATTATGCTGCTTCAATAAATGAAGAAGTTTATGTAATAGCTAAACCTTCAAATGAAGCTAAAACATGTATTAAAGAATTTGATATTGTTTTACTTGGTCCACAAGTAAAATTCATGGAAGGACAATTCAAACAACAAGCAGGTGATATTCCTGTTGTTGTAATACCACCTCAAATTTATGCTATGGCAAAAGGTGATGATTGTTATAAATTAGCAAAAGATAATATTAAAAAATAATTTAAATAATTAAGGTTAATATGAAAACATTTACAAAAGAAAGGGTATCTAATGGTTGAAATTCATTTTTAAACCAATTAGGTAAATTAGGAGATCAAAGACATCTTTCAGCATTAAGAGATGGATTTGCTCTTCTAGTGCCATTGATGGTAGCTGCTTCAATTGGAGTTATATCAATGACATTTATATTTGGTTGATGACAAACTACATCAACATCAATATTAGGATGAATTACTTGAGGAATTCCAGGTCAAGTAGAAACAAAAAATGGAATAGTTGATTTTGTACAAGGTAGTGTTGCTAAAGAAATATCTTCAGCTGGAACTTTTGTATTTTATACAATATGAAAAGGTATATTTAGTTTCTTATCCATATTTGCAACAATAACTATATCTTATAGTTTAGCTGTAATTAAAGGAACTAAAGATCCATTTATTGCGTCATTAATTGGTGTTGGATCATTTATGATTTTAACTTATGGTGATACATCATTATTTGATTCAAATGGATTATTGGTTTCAATATTAGCATCACTATTATCTGTAGAATTATATACATACTTTGAAAGAAATGAAAAATTACAATTAAAGATGCCAGCGGGTGTTCCACCAGCAGTTGGTAGAAGTTTTTCAAAATTATTTCCAACAATTTTTACATTATTAATTATGATTGGGTTACAAGCTCCATTTTTATTAATGACTGGATTAACAACTGGATTTGGAATGGGAGATTGATTCTCAATTGGTAAAGCTATTTCAACTGGTATTCAAGCTCCATTCTTAGGATTAATTGATAGTCAAGCTGGATCATATGCTATAGGGTTCTGTTTTATAGTATTTGGTGCATTGTTATGATTCTTAGGGTTACATGGTAACAATATTTTAACTGGGGTATTCTCACCAATCTTTTTAGCAGGATTAGCTGCAAACCAAGAATGATTAGAATCTGGAAAAATTCTTGGAAGCCCAACTGCAGTAGCAGATGGTACACAAGATGCATTTATTTATTTTGGTGGTACAGGTATTACTTTAGCTCTTGTGTTAATTGGGTTATTTATAGCTAAAAGAAAAACTGAAAGAGAAATATTAAAATTTGGTGCTACACCAGCAATCTTTAATATTAATGAACCAATTGTATTTGGTTTACCATTAGTGTTAAACTTTACATATTTTGTACCATATATATTATCTCAAGCAGCATTATGAACAACTACTTGATTAGCTATAGAAGAATTACAATGAGTTCCACCAGTAATTGTTAAAATTCCTTGAACAACACCAGTAGCTATTGGTGGGTTCTTAGCTACAAGTTCATGACAAGGTATATTATTAGCATTATTTAACTTTGTATTAGCTGCAGTTATATGATTACCATTTGTTTTATTCTCTAATATTAGAGCTAAAAAACAAGGTGAAGATTTAGTTCAAATCGACTATAAAGGTGGATTTAATAAATTTATGTCTAAATTTAATAAAAATAAAAATGTTCAATCAGAAGAAGTTGTAGGTGAATAATTATGGCAACAAATAAAAAAGTAAAAAAAGAAATTAAACAAGAAGAAATAGTAGAAAATAATGTGGTTGAACAAGAACAAAATATTGAAGTAAATGAAACTGTAGCTACAGTACAAATTAATACAAAAGACGAAAAATATTTTAATATTGAATATAAAAAATATAATCCATTTATTTTTGGAGATAAATTAAAAACTAAGCATAAATTCCATTTATGATATAACATTATTAAATTTTCAATAATTTTAATCACAATAATCTTTGGATTGTTAGCATTGTGATTTTCAACACAATGGGAAAAAGGTTTTATAAGTGGTGCTGGATATTCATTTATTAATGAAGATATGATGAATAGTATATTTAATTTAGATCTTAGTTATATTCATTCTGGACAAACTGATAATAATATAGAAGTATTTCATCCAGCGTCTGCAACTGCAACAGCAATTAGTGAATATAGTCTTTCAGATTTCAATATAGGAAATAAAATATATGGAAATAATTTAAGTTTACAAAGTGTTTTAATTGCTTTTTCATTTATAGGTATAATAATGACAATACCTTCAATGGTATTTAAAAATGGAACTGCTTGATCATTAGGTTGTATTGGATTATCATTCATATCAATGGTTATAGTTATTTTAATTTTTGCATTTGGATTATCTGATCAAATGAAACTTGATAATGAACTTGATAAAATAAATGATTTATGATCTCAATATTGTGATGCTAGAACATTATCTTCAACTCTTAATCCAAGTGTGGGTGATAATCAAGAAAAAATTAATACTGCAGAACAAACAATGATATATTGCTCAGCAAAAATTAAAGAATTATTAAATAAAATCTTACCAAACGATGTTGATTCAATAAAAGATAAATTACAAAATGATTTTATAAATAGTCTTGCAAAATAATATTATGTTTAATTGGAGAAATTAATGTTTGATAAAAAATTTACTTATGAAGATTTAGCTCAAGTTGCTTTTCAAATTATAACTCATGCAGGAGAAGCTAAATCAGAAGCAATGCTAGCAATATATGATGCAAAAGAAAAGAAATTTGATTCTGCATCAAAACATATGGAAAAAGCAAATTCTGAAATCAATATAGCAAGTGAGCAACATTTTGAATTAATTCAAGCTGAAGCTCAAGGTACTCAAATCAATGTTCCTTTATTATTAATGCATGCTGAAGATCAATTATTATCTACTCAAACACTATTATTAATGGCTGAAGAAATAATTGATTTACACAAAAAGGTAAAATAAAAATGTTAGGTATATCAATATATCCTGAAAAAGCTAATATTAACGAAATAAAAGATTATATTTCATTAGCTGCTAAGTATAATTTCAAAAGAGTATTTACTTGTTTATTATCTGTAGAAGATACTAAAGAAAATATTAAGAATCAATTTAAAGAAATAATTAGTCATGCAAGAAATCATAGTATGGAAGTTATATTAGATGTAGCTCCTAGTGTGTTTGATAAATTAGACATATCTTATGATGATTTAAGTTTCTTTAGTGAATTACAAGCAACAGGTATTAGATTAGATGTTGGTTTTGATGGACAAAAAGAAGCAAAAATGACATTTAATAAATATAACTTAGATATAGAAGTAAATATGTCTAGTGGAACAAAATATTTAGACAATATATTATCGTATGCTCCTAATAGGAAAAAACTTATAGGATGTCATAATTTCTATCCTATGGAATATTCAGGATTATCATTACAACAATTTGTAAAAACTTCTTTACAATACAAAAAATATAATATTAGAAGTGCTGCGTTTGTTAGTTCTAATAATGCTAGTCATGGACCATGACCAGTAATGGATAACGGTTTATGTACATTAGAAATGCATAGAGGACTTCCTATAACTACACAAGTTAAACATCATTTAATGATGGATTTAGTAGATGATATTATTATTGCAAATACTTTTGCAAGTGAAGAAGAACTAAAAGCAGTTTCAGAAATAAATGAACCAGTATTTGATATAGAATTTTTAACTGAAGTTTCTGATATTGAAAGAAAAATTGTTTTAGATCACTTACATGTTAATAGAGGTGATTTATCAGAATATTTAATTAGATCAACTGAAACTAGAATAATTTACAAAGATGAAGATTTTCCATTAAAGAACACAAAAGATATTGTAAAAAAAGGAAATATTATTATTTGTAATAATAACTTTGCACATTATAAAGGTGAATTACAATTAATAAAAAAAGATCATTTGGATAAACAACAAAGAAAAAATATTGTTGCAAAAATAGTTGATCATGAATTATTCTTATTAGATTATTTAAAACCTTGATCTATTTTTAAATTTAAAGAAGTTAAATAAAAAATAATTCAATTTAAATTGAATTATTTTTTATTTATTTTCATCGTTTAAATATTTTTTAAAGAAATATTTACTTAGCATTTTAGTCATTTGATCAACTTCAATATCTTGTATAAATTTAGAATCATTTTTATAAGCGTTTGATATTCAATCAATATGTCCTATAGGTTGTTTACCTTTTTTAATATAAAATTCTTTTAATTCATTATCATAATCTTTTATTATGTTTGTAAAATGATTTTTGTCATATTGGTTAAACATTACCTTGTTTAATTTTGGTTTAATTGTTTTTTCTTGATCTGAATATCCTATTGTAAGCCCTACAATCGGAAATACATTACTAGGATAGTTTAATATTTCTCTTACTTTACTAACATTATGTCTAACTGATCCAATAAAGCAAGTTCCTAAATCATTTAATAGACAATAATCTTGTAGCATAGTTGCTGATATTGTAGCATCTACTATACTAGTGATAATTACATAATCTACAATTTTTTCATCTATTTTTTGATTAGTTATTTTTAATGTTTCTTTAATAGCATTTAAATCAAGATTAAAAACTACAAATAATGGAGCTTGATCAACGTGAGATCCAAAATTACCAATTTTTGATAATTCTTTTTTTATATTCTTGTTATCTATAAATAAAGCACTAAAGTGGTGACCATTAATTGATGTTGGAGAACTATTAACTATTTTTATCATTTCATCAATTAATGATTTATCAATATTTTTATCTTTATATTTTTTTACTGAATATCTTTCTAACAAAGCTTTCATAATTTATATATCCTTTAATATTTAATTAAATTTATTTTAATATATTTATATCATTATATAAATGTTTAAATGTTATCTTAAATTAAGATATACAAGTTTATCAAAAAGATTAGAAACAAAAAGATTAAAAACACTGTTATTTAAAATAAAATATATATAATACCTATAATGTATAAACATACATTATGAAATGACGTGTTATGAAAAAAAGTAAAATCATTTTAATAACTTCTTTAAGTGTATTAGGAGTTGCAGGGGTTGCAACTGGAGCTTATTTTCTTATTTCATATTTTACTAAAAGTAATAAAAAAGAAGATAGTGATAAATTTATATATGATATTAGTCTTGATTTATCAAGTCAATCTAATCCATATTACACTGGTCATCAATGTACTATAACAGCAAGTGCTAATAGTAGAGTGATTAATATTTTACAAAACGAAGAAATTAAAATTAGTGATTCTAATTGAAAATGAGAGTTAGTTCAATTTAATGATGTTATAGATAGAACTACATTGAATAATATGTTTTCTAATATGAATGTTAGTTTTGCTAATAACAATGATTATAATAATGGTTATATTAATTCAATAATGTCATTTACTCCAAATGAAATAGGTAAATATGTTTTTAGTTGTTCATTACTAATTAGTGGTGATGACATAAACATTAAACCAACAACTAAATCAATAGATGTAACTGAAAAAATGTTAAATGTAAATATTTCAGGAATATCATCAAGTTCATATTTTAAAGTTAATAAAGAATATTTTTTAGAAGCAGATGTGAAAAATTCTGAAAGCTCAGAAAATAATGTTACATATCAATATAATTGAAGTGTTAGTCCAAGTGATGGTGTTTCTATTCTAGAAGGTCAAGATAAAAATAGAATTAAATTTTCAGCAACTAAATCAGGAATATATACTTTTAAAGTAGATATATTAAGTTCAAATGGAATGAAGGGCGTTAAAACTATAGATATTCCAATTAGCGTTCCTACAATTCAAATTCCTAAAAATATATTAACTACAAATAAATGAATTATTTTAAATGGTGGTATTTCCTCAAATAATAACTCTAATGTAAAATATCAGTGAGTTGTAAAAAATAATTCATCAAATATTTATAGTGATGTTTGATCAGCAAAAGATATTAAATTTAAAGCATCAAAACCTGGAGATTATGAATTCCAATTAAATATATTAGATCAGTGAAGACAAAATATAATTGATACAGTTACTAAAACTATATCTATTTATGAAATGCAAGTTGATGATTCTAGTATTACAAATACTAATTTATATGTAAATCAAAATTATTCTTTATCATCTAAATTTGTTTCTTCACAAACTAATGAATTAAATAGTGGTATAAGTTATCAATGAAGTGTTTCACCTGAAGAAAATATAACATTAACTAATAGTGATACAAATAATGTAACTATTAATGCAAGCAGGCAAGGAACTCATAGTATTAATTTAATTGCAAAAGATGAAAATACTAATCAAATAATAGGTAATTGAAGTAGAAAAATAAATATATTACCTGATCCAAGTCAATATGTTATTTCTTTTAGTGATAAAGATAGTTTTAATTTAGGATCTAGTAGTACTTTATCAAGTAGTGAAACTAGTGATACTATAAAACAACTAGTAATCAATAATATAGATCAATTTGTATCTGTACAAGATAATTTACCAGGTGGATTTGATTATTCAACAAATATAGAAATTTTAAATCTAACAAGCGATGATAATAATGGAATTTTACAATTTAAATTAAAAATAAATAATGCTACTTGAAATGGTGGATCTATTAAAAAGATGTTTTAATTAATGGTTATAAAACATCATATAACATAACGTTTACTTCTGAAGATTCATTATCTATGGAGATGATACAATTGTAGCAAGTTCTGAAAATCAAAATAACATTAAACAAAAAGTTATAGAGCATATTGATAGCTTTGTAACTGTTTCTGAACAACTACCAAAAGATTTTGATTATAGTAAAAATATAGAAATAACAATTTCATCTACAAATGATTTAAATGGTTCATTAAAATTTGATTTAAAAATAAATAATGCTGATGGTAATAATAACCCAATTAATAAAGAAATAACTTTTTAGGATATAAGCAATCTTGTAGTATTATTTTTAAACAAAATACATCTTTTGCTTTAGGAAATCCAAATATTATTGCTAGCAAAGAATTAGAAAGTGTTATTAAACAAAAAGTAATATCTAATATTAATGACATAGTTGACATTAATGGTGAATTACCTGATAGTTATAGTTTTTCTAATAATGCTTCAATATCAAGTATTGTAGCTAATGATAATAATCAATCGCTATCATTTAAGTTAATTATTAGTAATCCTAGTATAAATGGAAGTCCTATATAACAAACTATAACTTTTACAGGATATAAACAATATGTATCTCCAAGTCCTAATCCAAGTCCAACTGATGTTGTTCAATTTAGTAATGAAGATACGTTTCAATATGGTGATCCAGATATGCTTGCAGATAGTTGAAATGGAACATGATTAAAGAAAACTATTTATAATAATAGACATAGTATATTTGTATTACCAAATGATTGAGATACTAATCATGATAAAATTGATGAAATAATAATTTAAAAATATCTAACACTTCTGTAGATAATTTAAATGGTACACTTAAATTTAGTTTGGCATTAACAGGTTATGATCCTACTAATTCATCTCAAACTTTATCATCAAAATTAATAATTTTCACAGGTTTTAAAATAGGTATTCCATATGACATATCAATTAAAGATAGATTAGAAAATTTTGGAAACATTGGTTTTCCATATGGAGATCATAATCAATTAGCTAGCGCTTATGATGGAACAAATGATTCTACATTATCTAAAATTAAAAAAATAATATTAGATAATAGAAATAAGATATTTAAATATACAACATTACCAAACGATTATGATTGAGAAAGCAACTTAACTATTAATTATGCTATTAGTGATGATAATGCAAGAACATTAACAGTTAATATGACTTTAAATAATAATTCATCTAGTAAAAAAGGTAGTATTGATGGTCTAATTATCATAAATGACTTTAAGCAACCACAATGAAATACTTCATCTATGCCAAGTGATGAACAATTATTAATATCAAGTATTAATAATCCAAATGGAAATGTTATAAAATCATTTATAACTCAAAGTGAAGCGCCAACTAAATTAAACGAATATGGTCCAACTAGAACATTTGCATTAGTAAATAGAATTCTAAAAGATACATTATTTGAAGATCTTGGTATTACTAACACTTCTATAACAATGTCTAATAATAATTTTAATGATTATACATTCACTATTAAAGGTATTGCTACAAAAGACATAAATGGATGAGGTAAAAGTCAAATTCCTTGTTCAGGTATAATTGAACAATGAGATGGTGCTACTATTAAAAGTGGTCAAAGCGTTGAATTATCATTAAATATTCAAGAGATTCTACAAGTAGTGCAAAAGGAATTGATAAATTTGATACTTCAAAATCATTTACATGAAATAGTAGTGGAGTATCAGGAATGATATTTCCTAATTGAAAAAATCTTGGTGAAGTTCCATTTATGTTTACTAATGAATTCCAAACATCTGGAACTGTTAAAGTAAATGGAAGTGTAATTAAATCATCATTATCAAATCCAGATAAAAGAACTATGTTTGCTTTTGTTCAAACCTATAATGGAATTAATTATATTGTTAATGGTAAAAATATTAGATAAAATGAGATTTTACAAGTCTCATTTTTTTATATTTATTTAAAATAATTTTTAATTTTAAAATTTTTTTTATTTATATATTAATGTAGGACAAAACATAATATATAAGGAGAAAAAATATGCCTATTAAAGTTCAAAAATTTATTACAATAACTAAGTTAGTAAAAATATTTTCTAGAACTGCTAGTATTAATGATGTAAAGAAAACATCTAATAAATTAACAGTTAGTGTTAATATATCAAATGTTGAATCAAATAAAATTTATTTTACATGTGAATATGCTATAATTGTAAAAAAAGCAAAAGTTTATAAAATGAAAAACACAAACAACAAAACTAAATATACAATAGATGATGTAATGAATGCTGTTATGGGTGTTAGTAATAGACTTGCAATTTTAGAAGGTGAGTTTCATCAATTTAGAGAAGACACAAATAAAAGGCTAGATAAAATCGAAAAGAGATTAGATAATATTGAAGATAGACTTGATAAAGTAGAACAAAGACTAGATAATCTAGAAAAAAGAGTGGATAAAATTGAACAAAGACTTGATAAAGTTGAACAAAGATTAGATATCCATGAAAAAGCTCTTAAAAAAGGTGGATTATTATAAAATATAAACATTATTTTTAAAAGTAAAAATTCTATCAAAAGATAAGTCATTCTTTTTATAAAAAAACAATAAAATGGAATAAGTAATAAAAATTAGACATTTGTCTAATTTTTATTGTTAAATTTTAAACAAAATATCTAATTTTTATTACTTTTATTTAT
>CASEQO010000005.1 GCA_949290035.1 uncultured Mycoplasmataceae bacterium | reverse complement strand
AATAATTTATATTACTATAAAGTATGAAGACTAAAAAAGTAATTATCATATTATTTACACTTTCATTAGTAGCAACATCATTAATTGGTGTTGGTGTTTATTTTTTAATTGCAAATAAAAATAAAAGTATTACTTCTGATTCAAATAAAGATATTGAAAATAATCTTCCAAGTGATGATACAAATAATGTAAATAATTTTAATATATCAATTGAACAAGAAAACGATGACAAATATTACATTTCAAATCAGTATAAATTTAAAGCAAATATTAAATCTAATAATATTAATAGTTATTATAAATATAATTGAGAAATTAATGGTACAAATTCTACAATCATTGGAACAAATGACAAAAATGAATTATTATGTACTTTTAATGAAGTAGGAAATTACACAATAAATTTAAAAGTTATAAATCAAGATGACATTGAAAAAACTACTTCATTAAATATTAATGTATTAGATTTACAAACAATTAATATCAATGTAAACAATTTAAAAAATGAATACAATATTTTAGAAGAAAATAATTTATCTATATCATTAACACAAAATATTAATAATCCATATTATGAATGAACATGTAATGATAATGATTTAATACTACGTGATGTGAATTCTGATAATGTTAAATTCAAATCATCTAAATCAAAATCTTATAACTTAAACATAAGTGTTTATAAAGACAATAGTAAAAATCAATTGCTAAGTTCAAAAACTATTGAATTAGATTTTAGTAAAATGTATGACTTAAAAATAAGTGAATATGATTCTAAATTAGAAAAATATTCTACAAACGATGTAATTGAACTTTCTAATAATTCAAAGCAATTTCTAGAATCTATTTCAAATTATTTACCTTCTATATTAAATAAAGAATATATTAAAAATATTTTAAATAGATGATCAGATTATTATTTAAACTCATTTATAACAACTAGAAATAATACTTGTAATGGAAACATTACTGAATTTAACATTAATGTTAATGATGATCTTAGCATTTCTGGAAATATTAAATTTTCATTTAAATGAACTAATGATATGAATAGTTCATTAGTAGCAGCATCTAGAAAAACTAATGATATAGAAATTCATAATTATGTATTTAATAAAAATAAAATAGAACCATATATAAATTATTCAGTAAACAACTTTTTAAGTTTTAAAATTATTTCAAATTCATTAGAAAAATCACTTACTACAAGTGTGCAATATGCTGATAGTTATAATATTAAATTTGATAATAAAACAATATATCTTGACAACATAAATGAATTATCTCTTAATTTAAATAATTCTTTATTTAACATTAATGTTAATAATTACATTAATAATTTATATTTATATCAAATAGCTAATGATGAACAAAAGCATTTTATAGAGGAAGTAATTTACAAAATAGTTACTAGAAAAATAAATCTAATAATAGCTGGTAATCACCCTATAAAAAACATAACTATTACAAGTCCTGTCATTTGTATAGATTTAGATAAGACATATAATCTAGATAATGAATTTTTAAGTGAATTTAATTATGACATATCTCCTTTGTTCTATTTTATATCTAATAAAATAAGAGGAACTATCAAAGGAAATAAACTATATTTAGAAACATCTTCATCACTTCTTGAATATATACCAAAAAACACATCATTAATAGATTTAAATACAAATTCTATATATCAAAAAGATTATCGTGATATTACTAATATCAATGATATTTATAGTGATATAAAACTATTAAAAGAAACATTAATTAACAATAATATAAATAACATAAAAACTAATTGACTTAATTTTTTAAATAATTTAAATGACACTGATAAAGCAAATAAAATATATGAATTCATGCTTCCATTTGTAAGTTATGGTCAACTTAATACAACTGGACCATCACAATCACAAGGATATATTTATGAGAAAGTAATATGTGAAGGATATGCAAATATATTTAATTATATTGCTAATACATTAGACATAACATCAATGGTTATTATAGGTCAAGTACAAACTGGAGCAGTTCCAGGACAAACAGCTAGTGATGGAAAACATGCATGAAACTTAATCAAAAATAATAATACATGATTATGATGTGATCCAACTTGAGATGATTCTATGGTAGCTTCATCACCTAATTATAATTTAGATAATTTTCTAAAAACTTCTAGTGAATTTTTTACACCATCAACTCATAAAACTATTGAGAATTGAGATAATGGTAATATGTTACCGGTTAGAATATAAAAAATAATTAAAATAGTTATTACATTATTGTAATAACTATTTTAATATTTAATTAAGTTATCTAATATATACTCTACTAATTTATGAGTTCTATTTTCAATATTGCTAAATGTTCATTTTTGTTTTCTTGATACATCTATATCTACATCATCATTAGTTAATAATCTTGATATTGATTTTTTATATACTTTTTCATTTTTAATTATAAATAATTCATTTTTTATTTTTGAATTTGGTGATTTATCTAGAATAACACAATTACCTATTTTATTCAAATTTATTAAATATTGTTCTTGTCAATATTCTTTACCTTGATAGTTTTCATCTTTTTCATATTCTTTAATTCATTTAGAATCATCTTGAGGCATTATATGCTCTAATGATTTATTTTTTCTTTCCAATGTTTCATTTAAGTCTCAACTATTTGTCATATTTATTTCTATATACATTAAAATTGTTTTTAATAAATTATGACTATCTATAGAATTTACTAATTTAGATTTAAATAAATCATAATTTCATGAATTTGGAAGATTTTTCATTTTCAGCAATAACTCTTCATAAATTCTTTTTATAGAAAAATCATTGTCACTAGATGAACTAATTTCTCTAAAAATTTTAAATATATATTTCTTTATATCAGCATCACCTTGTTTTGTTATTATTGATGTTTTTATGTAAAAATTTAATATTTCTAAATAACATTTTTTAATATATTCTTTGTCATCATTTGAAATCTTTTTTATATCTTCTAAATTTGTAGAAAAATTTTTAGAAATTTTTTTAAATATTAAAAAAGTTAATGGAATAAATAACGATCTTTTTT
>CASEQO010000004.1 GCA_949290035.1 uncultured Mycoplasmataceae bacterium | reverse complement strand
TATTATTCATCTATTTCACCATTTTTAACCTTAAAAGCTATATAATCCCTAATAGTTTGTATGAAATGTTGCTCTGTTAAAACTGAATAATCAGTTTCCATATAAGCTTCTGCTAATCATTCATCATTAGCAGTAACATTTTTAATAACTGAATAACCAGCTTTTTCTTCTAAATGGTTAAATAAACTCAATCATTCTTTTTTTGTTTCATTTCAATCTCTTTTTTCAATTCTTCCTCTGTTTTTCTTTTTTATAAAACCATCATCTTTATAATATCCAAAAAAGGTTGGTCTTTCACTATTATGTGGCACCCCTAATTGAAAAAGCATAATACAAACATTTACCGATGCCCCAGGGTGAAAGATTTCATCATTCATTGAAAATACAGCTTTTAGTGTATGGTTTTTTAGCATTTCTTTTTTGTATTTTGCTATTTCGCTATCTGTACCAATAGCACACTGCAAAGGTAAAATTGTAGCGAGTAAACCTTTATTAATAACATCGGCAACAAATTTAACAAAATAGAATCCTTTAGTTGCGTCAGTGCTTTTTTTAGCAACTTTTGGACAATCTTTTGGCATGTTTTGCCCATTAAATGGAGGATTCATTAAAACAATATTAATATCGTTATTTTTTATTCATTCCTTTTGATCAAAACAGGAAGCATTAATTACATTAGTTTTTCCATCTTCATGGATTAACATATTAGTAGTAGCTAATCCAAATGCTTTTTCTTCTTTTTCAATACCAAAAATTTGATTTTTTTTAATTGATTTTCTTAATTCTTCATTATTTCCAGCTTTATGAAGCATTTTTGACATTGCTTGTACTAAAAATGATCCTGACCCACAAGTAGGATCTAAAACTCTTGATTTTTCATTTACATTAACTATATCACACATAAAATCAGTTATATGTGTTGGAGTGAATGCTTGATTTTTATCCGCTTTACCTACATATTTATTAAAAGTGGTGAAAAATAAGTTTAATAAATCATCACCTTGAGATGTTTTACTATCTATATATGGAATTAAATTATCATTAATAAAATTTAATAAATTAATAAAATCATTAGATTTAAGTTCTCTAATTTGTTGTTCATTTAATATTTTAATCAATAAACCAGTTTTTAGTTTTTTATTATCATCATTTTCAATTTTACTTTCCAAAATTTCTCTAATTCTTTCTATGATTTCTTTAGTTTTTAAATTATAATCATATTCCAATCCATTGTTAAGTACAACTAATAAACTACCAACAAATTGACTTCTTAATTTTTCCGGAATTGATAATGAGAGTAATAGTGAATTTAAATCATTAGTACTTTGAACAACATTTTGTTTATCGTTTTTCTTGTTATCTAATAATTTTTTATAATATTCAAAAGAATTTATAGTTATTTCATCTTCTAATTGAATATTATTTTTTCAAACAATTATATCTTCAGTCTCTATATTATAAAGAATAGAAAAAATTATATTGTTTTTCCTATATTCTCGTTCTAATGCTGTATAAATTTTTATCTGATTCTTGTCTGCTTCTTTGAATTTAGATTTTGTCTTTTTAGTTTCAATTAATATTGAAATATTATTATTTTCAAATCTTAAGTCTAATTTAAATGATTTCCGTTGATCTCATTTATCACTTTTGTATCTATTATTACAACCATCAATAATAACATTATCTAAAACTTGTGCATAACTAAATTCATCATTTTCAATATTAGAAACTAAAAATTGGCTTCCAATTTTATTAATTATTTCATTTCTTTTCATAATTCCCTCTATTCTAAAAACACATTATTAATCTTACAATATTAAAGAAATAATTTATCATTTTTAAATTCATTTATTCTTACATTCATTGCACATTGTCAATTTTTTTGTTATCTTTGTTTATAACATTTCCTATAAAACATTTTTCACAAATTAAAATCAAATAATTATCATATTCTAAATTTGTATCTATCCTTATTACGTCTTTGTTTAATAAATCACACCTGCATAAATCGCATTTTAAATTAAATCTAATTTTTATTTTACATAAATTTCATATCTCTTTTTTAGTCATTGTCTAATCTACTTCCTTTCTAATCATCATTATGATCATGAATTAAAACTTTGTATTCACTTATAGCTTGTTTAATCTCAAGTTTTAAATTATTATTAAATGAGGATTTGTTTTATTGTTTATTATTAATATTATTTTATTTGTATATTTATTTGTGTAAGTAATAGGAGTAAT
>CASEQO010000003.1 GCA_949290035.1 uncultured Mycoplasmataceae bacterium | reverse complement strand
TTAAAATCAAACCCATCAGCTACAATTCAAGAGATTAAACAAACCTTCTCTGCATTAGATTTAACCGATACTGATGCTATGAAACTTCATAAGGCAATAGAGAGTGTAAATGATGAAGTAGGGGAAAATGGAAGTACCCAAAATAAAAATATACACCCTAATGATCAAGTAAATCATATTAATCAACCTGATGAAGGAATACCAAGTTTAAAACAAGAAAAAATCTTACAATCTTTCTCTTATAAAGAAATTTTTGAAAATAAAAAAACAATTTCAAACCAAGATGCTAATAATATTCTAAGAAAATATAACTTAACAGAATCAGATATTGCAGAAATTAGGAATACTGTCAAAGATTCTGAAGCATTAAATGCTTTTATTAATGCTGTTAATATTGTTAGTAAATATGATAGAGATTTGAATTTCAACGAAATGTCAGTTAAGGAAATAAAAAGCACATTATTAGAAATAGAATCTTTTGGTAAACAAATTGAATTCATGAAACTTGTAAATACTGATAATCTTAAACAAATGCAAAATATGTTTAAGACTGGTAATGATAAAGAATCAATAGAGTTATTGGTTAAATTTTGGGAAGAATCTAAAGATAATGCTGATTTCGATAATATTTGGAACAAAAGTATAGACATATATAATCAAACAGGTGCTCCATTTAATGATATTTTTGACAGTTTAGCAAATGTTAATCGCTATTACCCTGAAAAAATTAGTGAATATACAAATGAAAGAATTATTGCCAATAAGTTACTTTCTGAAGCATTAGGAGAAAAATTCGATTTTGATAAATCTATTAATATAAAAGATCCAACTCAAATTACTTCTGAATTTATTCAAGAATTTAAAATTGAATATGACAAGTTAAAAAAATTAAATATAGAAACCCAATATAATGATCCTATTGAAACATTAGCAGAATTTTAAAAAATATCAAAATTCTCAGAAAAGTTTGAGCTAGATTTTTCTTGGAATAAAAGAGGGAGTGTCTCTCGTGAGAGTATTATAAAATTATTAACTATAAAAGACCCTTCAAAGGCAAAAGAATTTATTGATAATATTTCTCAAGAATTTAAGGATAAATATGCTAATTATATAATGAGTTTTGCAACTCGTGAAGATGTTTTAAACAATTCCCAAGATTACATCGATTTCTTTAAATCATATTCGCAAATAAATCATGACAACTTACATGTATATGGCTCAGATTCTCCTAAAATGTTTATTCAAGAATTAAAAAATATTGGTGTTACTGATATTGGAGGAGTTGCCAAAGTTCTTGATGCTTTTAACCAAGTTAATACATTACCAAGTTGGAACTCATTTTTTTCTGATTTTAATATTAAAAACGAACAATTTGAAGAAGCTGCAAAATTTATTAAATCACTTCCTGAAATTTTTAAAGATAAATCTTATAGTGGCGGATTGGAAAATAGTGTAGATAACTTTATTACATATAATTGGAAACCAGATATTGATTTTAAAATTGCAAATGAAAGAATTAAATCATTAAAAGATAAAAATCTAATATTTGAAATTGATAAAAACCAATTACAAACAATAATTTCTTCTAAAAATAATGATATTATTGATATTTTTGCATTACTAAAAGAATATGGTGTTGCATATGATGGAACTATAAATGCAATTCTTTTAAATGATAAATTATCAACAAAGCAACTTAAAGAAAAAATGGATATTTTAACAAATAAATTAATCCAAGAGAATCCGGGAAGCGAAAATATTGATCCCAAATTTTTACATAAACTATTTAATTCTAAATCATATGACAATTATCTTTTAGCTGGAATGGTTAATAATAATTGGGATTTAACGGTTACAAAAAAATATGAAAATCCTTTTGATCTATATGGAAATTTAGATTTAAAATATGAATTATATAATAAATCCCAAGAAAAAATGAATAATCCTAAATTTTTACATTCGCTTTTTGCTGTCAATGAATATAATTTTAATTTAGCAAGTTTTATGTCTTCAAATAAAGATTATTCAGGAGATTTAATTGAAGAGATTTTATATGAAACTAACAAAACTAATATTAATTTTGTAAGTGAGTTATATTCAAATAAAGATTTTCCAACAGATAAAATTGCTGATATTCTTAGAAATACAGATAATGAAAATATAGATTTTGCAAGGGAATTATGCCTAAATAAAAATATTCCAAAAAATGAAATAGCAAACATAATAAAAAAAATTAATAAATCTAATATAGATTATGCCAAAAATTTATTAAGAAATTACAATAGTAAAGAATTAAGTTATGAACAATTCTCTGCATTAGTAAAGAATTATGGAATAATATCATATAAAGATATTCAAAAACTTAAACATACCATAGGTAGAGATAATATTAACAAGATGAACGAAACAGATTTACTTGTAGCTGTTCAGTTCCCAACACTTGCAGGGAAACAAAATATCAACGAAATTCCTATTGAAGAAAAAAGAGGTTTATTACGTAAATTAGTTGCAAATAATACAGGCTTATTTGAAATATCAGATGATTTAGCTAAAGATTTTCCATTAATACCTCGAAATCAAGAGCAATATTGTACATTACTACCTGCGATTGTTCGTTCTTTAGGGGTAGACGTGACTCCATTAAAACCTGATACAAAAGTTGAAAACTTTAATAATTCAATGAGTAATTTATCAAAATCTGTTGCAAAATTATCAGATAAT
>CASEQO010000002.1 GCA_949290035.1 uncultured Mycoplasmataceae bacterium | reverse complement strand
TATTTGCATTAACTTCTTGCAGTTCAGAAGAATCTAGTAGTTCTTCTAGTAGTGGAGAAAGTAGTTCAGGAAGTAATGGGGGATCAAGTAGTTCAAATAAAGAGATACCAAAAGGTAAAGCATTGTTGAGTGATTTGGTTAGTAAAAAAGATATTAAATATAAATATGGGCAACAAGTTTTTTTAGATTGAAGCGATTATAATGATTCTAACATTGCATGAAAATATATAGATGGAACTCCTATTGAATATAAAGCAACTGTGCATGTTGAAGATGGATATAGTGCTGTTTCTCGTGTAAGGATAAAAGAGTCTAATAAATATTTATGTGCTAATGATATACTAGGGTTTACATATAATTTTAGTATTTTTAAAAATTTAAATACAAATGCAATTGAATATAATGTTACATCTCTCGAATTGAAAAAATGAGAAGGAAGAGATAAATATTTTTTACCTTATGATAAGCAAGCTATTGTTATAGATGATTTTAAAAGGAAAGCATCGGCTTTGTCTTTGATTCTTGATAATGATTTTATAGTCATTTCATTTGCTCACCAGAATACATATAATATTATTAACCAACTTTTTGGTGATAAAGTAAATAATAAATTTACTGGAATAAATGGGGAAAGATATTATCGTTTTGATGAAGATGCTAATAAACTTATGCAAGAACAAAGTGGATCTCCTACTTTTGTGGATTTTGAAAATTTAAATGGTTATATAGATATAGAGATTTAATATAAAATTTAAATATATAAAATTAGTTTTATTAACACCATTTATTTTTAATTTTAATTCATTAAATTATTTATCTAATTTAAATAAAAACAATAGTTTTACTCAATTAGACCAATTATCAAGTACAAAAAATTTAATTAATGACTCGAAATATTACATAAATGAAAATTATGTATCTAATGAATTCACATTTGATTCAAGTGTCAAAAGTGGAGAATTAGAATTATTATCTTATTCAAAAAATAAAGATAAAAATTTAATATTTCCATTTGCAAGAGAAATTGATTTAAACGGAATATTAACAAATAATATTTTAGAACATACACTAGAATTAGACTTAAATATTTGAAAACCTATTGGCATGGATGATGAAACATTTCTAAAAGAAATGACATATGATGTCAATTTAAATATTGTAGATAACACAAATAACACAGATGAACAAAATACCATTAATAATATATCTTCTTACAATATAGGTAACAATAATGTTTCAGAACTATATAATAAAAATTGGAATAACTTATTTACAGATAAAATATCAATAATAGAAGATAAAGTTAATTATGTAGATAAAAAATTGGTTTACAATTTTACATTTGATATATCAATACATTTAGGTGGGGAGGGATATTGTTTTTTAGGTTTTGATGTAGTTCATCAACAATCCAAAAATTTAAATAAACCTGATGCCATTAATAGACTATTAATAACACCTAAAATTTATTATGATCAAATTGGAAAAGGTGATATTGCAAATTACAATTTCACAATTCCATCACAAGAAATTAAATTATTTTTCTACAACAATTTCTTTAATTTTGATAATCAAAATAATGTATCAGTAGATTCATATATTTCTGATAAACAATCATTTAATCTATATGAAAATAATATAGATAGTGGCAACAACAGTGTACCAGACAGACATTTATTATTAGATACATCAGAAGGAATATCTTATATAGAAATATCTAGTGAAAAATCATTAGGTAAACAAATACCTAAGTTAGCAATAGATACATCTAATTTCTATTTAGATGGAGATGAAAATCATAAAGATACTTTATATCAAGTAAATTTAAGTGGTTTGATGTTGTCGGATGTAAAATATAAAATTCTAAATGATCCATCATGAGAATCTGTAGTAATAGATAGCAATAAATATAACATGAATTTAGAATTTGATATTAGAGATAGTGACTTTGAAAATCAAAGCAAGAATTATGAAAAACAATACACTTTTCATATAGCTGGTAAAGAAATGTTTAAATACTTTTCTAATACTACTACTACTACTATGGATTCTAAAATAGATTTAGAACTAAGAGTAAAAGCTAAATTTGATAATAATGGTAATAGAATTCCATTTCATTATTATATTAGTTCTATAAGAATAAATGGAAATTATTCTCAATTTCAGTATAACAATAAATTATATAGAATGGATGTAGAACTTAAATTAAATTCATCTAGTAATGTTATTGTAAAAACTAAACCTAAAGACTTTAGTTATACTAGAGCAAAACAAGCTATAAATACTATTCAAAAAGATGAATTAGTATTTAGTTCTAGTTATTCATCTAATATATTTGATGATACTTTTATAACTAATGACTTAAACAATAGAATAAAATCAAACTATGAAATTGTTTTAGAAGAAGCTAGAAAAAGATTTAAAGAAGTTTTAGAAACAAATCAAGATTTTATAAACTTTGGAATTGATGTTAATAATCCATTTTCAATGTTTAAAAACCCATTTATTCAAACTCAATATTTAGATTCACAAGTATATTACAGATCTAAAGGTAAAATGAGTTTAAAATATTCACCTGTTAACAAAGTGAAATATTTTAATTCATTTGAAGTAGTATTTAGAGCAATGATTTCTAAATCACAAAATCAAAATGAAATTATAGAAGTAAATTTAAATAATGATTTATTAAATGAAAAATCTAAGTTATACAAAAACATAGATAATTTT
>CASEQO010000001.1 GCA_949290035.1 uncultured Mycoplasmataceae bacterium | reverse complement strand
TCAGTTGGGAGAGCATATCCCTTACAAGGATAGGGTCGGGGGTTCGAGCCCCTCACACTCCACCATTTAGTGCCGACTTAGCTCAATAGGCAGAGCAACTGACTTGTAATCAGTAGGTTGTAGGTTCAATTCCTATAGTCGGCACCATTTTTTTATTTAATATTTAATATATGTATTGCTCTGTTAGCTCAGTAGGTAGAGCAAGTGACTCTTAATCACTGGGTCGGGGGTTCGAACCCCTCACAGAGCACCATGCACTTATGGCGGAATTGGCAGACGCGTCAGACTTAGGATCTGATACCGAGAGGTGTGGGGGTTCAAGTCCCTTTAAGTGCACCACCTAAAGATTAATTTTAAAATTCAATAGATAAGTTTAATATACTTATCTATTTTTATTTGTTAATATGCATAATTACATAAAATGATATTAAAAAAGTATGAACATAGTTTGGTTCATACTTTTATGTTATATTTTAAAGATTTTATTTTGAATTTCTAAATTCACTTGCAGCATTTTTACATATAGTAATTAATTTGTTTAAATCTACAAGATTTTCATCTGAAATATTTTTACTATTAATAATGTGTTCAGATATCATTCAGAAAAAAGAGTCAAATATTGCTGGGAATTCTGGATTTAGTTTTCTACATACTTCTTTTCTTTGATCATAAGTTGAATTTTTATCAACTAATCCAATTTCTTCCATAGCTAGTTTAATATTCATATCATCAGTAATATCTATGTCGTTGTAATTATTCATTACTATATTAAATTGTGATGCTAATATGTATGCTAGCATATTTGATTTTGTTTCATTAAAACCAGGAATATTTAATAATCTTTGTTTTAATGTTTTAGAAGAAGGTGAATCTTCTCATATTTTTTTAATATCACTATTGTATTCATTTTTTATAATATTTATAAAATCAAATAAAAATTTTGCATGATTATCTGGGTTTGATGTTAAATCGTTGTTAACTAAAATCATTCTTCAATCATCTAATTTGATTTGTTCTAATGTTTCAAAATCAAGTGAGCCATATATTTTTTTAATTTCATATGGTAATTTTTCAGGTTTTCCATCTATTTGGTTTTCATCAACTATCATTGAAATAAAAATTGCAAATGGATTATTTTGAAAATCATTAATTGTTTGTTCAATTTCTTTTGATTCATAAGAAATAATTTCTTCAGCATTTTGTTCATATTTAGTTTTATAAAAATGCTTTGCAAGTTTTGTTAATAAATATTCCATAATTTTCTCCATTTATTAAACTTTTAAATTTTTAATTATAATTAAATATATATTTATACATTATATTATAATAGATAATAATTAATTTTAAAATAGGATAATTGGTTAATTTATGGAAGATATGAATATATTAAGAGAAAATTTAGATAATAACAATCTTGAAATTGAAAAAAGTATTATCTCAGCAGTTTTAAATAATCATAAAGAAATTAATGATATTTTTTTATCATTATTACCAATAGATTTTGATAATCCAAATAATAGATTAATTTATGCATCTATTTTAAAACTAAAAGATGAAGGAAAAATTATTGATAGCTTATCTGTTATTTCATATATAAAAAATAATCAAGATTATATTTTTAACAATTATGAAGAGTATATTCTTGAATTATCATCAATGTATAATTACGAAAATAGTTTAAAAGGATATATAGAAATACTTAAAATTGCTTCTATTTCTAGACAATTAAAAGAATTTGGAAAATCTTTACAAGACATTAGTTTGGATTCTATTAATTGAAAAGATGAAATTTGAAAATTAGAAAAAAATTTTATGGAAATCACTAATTCAAGAAATGCAAAAGAAGTTGAAAGCATGGAAGAAATAGTGTTTAATTACCAACAAAAACTAGAACAATTAAAAAATAGATCAGAAGAATTAACTGGTTGTCCTTCAGGATATTCAAATATTGATAAAATAACTAATGGCTTTCAACCTGGTGACTTAATTATTTTAGCAGCAAGACCAGGTATAGGTAAAACTGCTATTTCATTAAATTTTATGTTAAACGCTGCTAAAGAATATTTAGTCTTTAATAAAACTAAACAACCTAATGAAAAAGAAAAGGTATTATTAATGTTTTCAATGGAGATGGGAAATAATCAAATTTGTGAAAGACTTGTTTCAATAGATTCAACGGTTGATATATCTATAACTAAAAGAGGAACTTGAGATGCTTTACAATGAAATTCAATTCAAGATTCAATCGCTAGACTATCATCTTTTCCTATTTATGTAGATGATAGTAGTGGTTTATCAATTCTAGACTTGCAAACTAAGGTTAAACAACTTTCATCAACAAAGGACATAAAACTTATTGTTGTTGATTATTTACAATTATTAAAAGGTCCAAAAGGTGCTTCAAATGTAAACAGACAACAAGAAGTAGCAAATATTTCTAGAACATTAAAAAGTATTGCTAGACAATATAATGTACCTGTTATTGCTATAGCTCAATTATCAAGAAAAATTGAAGAAAGAAGAGGAGAAGCTAAAAGACCAATTCTTTCTGATTTAAGGGAATCTGGTGCTATAGAGCAAGATGCAGATATAGTAGCATTTTTAAATTATAAAGATGCAGAAGGATATGATAATTCAACACTTGGTAGTTCAGTTATGGTAGAATATATAATACAAAAGCACCGTAATGGAAGTACAGGGATAGTAGAATTATTATTTGATAAATCTACAGGAAGATATTTAGAGGTTAAATAATGAAAAAAATAAATAAATTTTTAAAATTATCAAAATACTTATTAGTTGGAACATTTGCTTTAACTCCGTTATTTTTTTTAACTTCATGTTCTTCTGAACCAAGTTTTAAAACTTATCAATATTCTATTAAAGTAGGTTCTACCAATATAGAAGATGTTAAAAGTGGAACTTTAAATACAAAAGTTGCTCAATTAGTACAAATTGCAAACAACGCATTATATTTAAATTATTCGTACGAATGAAAAAATTTATTATTACAATCACCTAATAATGAATTTGAATATTTATATTCTGGATCATGAACTGGTGGCAGTGGACCATTCGCTGGTTCAAAAACAGGATTTGGAATAAAATCGATTGAAATTGAATCAACAACTCCAGTAGATGTTTTAAATCACAAATCAGGAGCAGGTACATCTAACACATTTCAAGCAACAACAATAAAAATGAAATATGGATTTTATGATGGAGAATCAGGAAATAATTTATCAGATTTAACTGATATCCAAAACCGTTTAAAATCTGAAACAAATTTTAATACAAATTTTTTACCAAGTAAAACTGAATATATAGTTGAATTTGGTGTAGCAATGAATATAAATTTAAAAAGAGATAAAGATGATAGTGATACTGATTGACAAGTAGAAGATAATTCTACTCTAACAGTTGGTTCTAACACTATTACAGGTAATTCTAAAATTGATGAATATGTAACAAACATGTCTTCAATTCCAAATAAAACTGCAAAAGATGAAAGTGTAAAAAAAGAAGATATTGAATATTATAAAGGTTCAATTAAATCAATATCATAATTAATATTATGATATTATTTATAAGTTATAATCATTTAATTAGGATTTAATATATGGCAAATGTAAATAGAATTAGTAAAGAAGGTTTAGATAAATTAAGAGCTGAACTTAATGAATTAGTTAATGTTAAAAGACCTGACATTATTAAACAAATTCAAAAAGCAAGAGAAGAAGGTGATTTATCTGAAAATGCTGACTATGATGCAGCAAAAAATGAACAAGCTAGAATTGAAAAAAGAATTGTAGAAATCGAAGAAATTATAAGTCATTCAGAAGAATTAGATGAAAAATCATCTAAGTCTCAAAAAAATGTAGTTGGATTTAGTTCATATGTAACTTATGTAGAAGAAGATTCTAAAAAAGAATATAAAGTTTATATTTGTGGATCAATAGAATCAAATCCAGAAGAAGGAAAAGTTTCTAATGAATCTCCTCTAGCAAGAGCTTTATGAGGTAAAAAAGTTGGAGATATTGCAGAAGTTAGAGGAAT